>RFZO01000105.1 GCA_009920715.1 Actinomycetota bacterium
AACTGCACCTGGTAGTTGCCGCTGGTGCCGAGCACCGCGGTCACATCGGTGGAGCTGAGCGTGGGGGTGATGTTCGCGTTGTACAGCGGGTTGTTGCTGCGCAGCGACACCCACGGGTTCATCGCCGCCGTGCCCGTGGTTGACGGGTCGACCGCGTCGATCACCTGGTCGCCGTCGTCGTCGGCATCGAGTGCGTTCGGCAGGCCGTCCGCGTCGAGGTCGGCTCCGAGCACCGGCTCGGAGTCGAACGCGCTCGCACCCTTCACGCCGGCCTTCGACCTGGCGCACGACTTCTTCTTCGCCGCCAGGTACGACATCTTCACGATGCCGCCGGTGCCCGACGCCGCCGGCAGCCCGGCAGAGGACTTCGCGGGGATCGCGGTGGTCATGTAGGTGGAGGCCTTCGGGGCCTTCTTCGGGATGGCCGCGCCGCCCTTCACGCTGAGCGTGCCGAGGTTGACGGACACGCCGGACAGGCGCGCCTTCGCGCACCATGCCGCGCCGACCTTCTCTTTCGCGATCACGACGGGACCGGCGTAGCGGTTCTTCGTGTCCACCAGCTGCAGGGATGCCTTCTTCGCCTGGGTCTTCGACGTGGTGATGACGAACTTGCCCGAGGCATCGGCCTTGGCGGCCACGGCGGACCCGCCGGGAGTCACCATCAGCACCGTGTACCCGGCCTGGGCGGCGCCAAGGCTGCCCTGCACCTTCACGGAGGCTGCACCCGCGGACGGGGCGGCGAGGGTGAGCGCGCCACCGGCGATGGTGGCGGCGGCGAACATGTGCAGGGTGCGGCGGAACGGCTTCATGGAAATCCCCCTTGTCGGGCGGGCATGGTGCCGCGACTGGCAACAGGCCCTTTCAGGGATAATAGAAATCTTTTCTATGTCCCGCAAGGGATGGTTACGGGGGCTCGGTCAGGGCAGTCGATCCTCGTGGTGCCGGTGGACCGTCAGGCAGGCGGGAACATCGCCACCACGAGGCGGGTGAGGAGCGCGTTCCAGGACTCGGCACTCGGCAATTGGTCCCCGTAGACCGTGGCGAGCGGCGCCGCCACCAGCCGAGCCTGCAGGTCGGGATTGTGGCGGGCCGCCACCAGGGCCTGCATGCGCTCGTGCCGGTAGCGGCGGCGTTCCTCGTTGCGCGGGTCCGACATGTCGTCCACGATCAGCGACATGATCTCGGCCGCGTTGTCGGTGGACACCGCGAGACCGCCGATCAGTCCCGCGTCGGACTCGATGCGCGCGACGAACTCGGCCTCGCGCACGGCGGTGATGATGTCGTCCCTGTCGCGGAAGTGGTGGTACAGCACGCTTGGGGCCACGCCGCACCGCTCCGCGAGTTCTGTGATGCGGAGTGCGGATTCGCCCCGCTCGTCGATGATGGATTTCGCCTCGCGCACGATCGCCGCAGCGGTGCCGCCAGCCTGATCCTGTTGGTCCATCAGTCGTTCTGGGGCATCAGCGAGGCGAGCACCCTCAGCACGAACGCCTGCCATTCGTCGGGGTCGGGCAGGTTGTCGCCGTAGACGAGGCCGAGTGTGGCTCCGAGCGGGATGATCTCGAGGAACAGGGCGAGCGACTTCTCGTCCACGTCGGCGTCCACCAAGCCGGACTTCTTCGCGTTCTCGATGGTCGCGAGTATCTCGCTGGTGAAGCGGTCCTGCACCTTCTTCAGGGACTCGAGCAGTTCGGGGTCGCGGCTGGCGGCCACCAGCACCTCCATGCGCTGCAGTCGGTACCGCATGCGGTCGGGGCTGCGCGGGTCGGCGAACTGGTTCACGATGATGTCGACGATGTCGTCGTTGTTGCCGGTGGTGCTGTAGCTCTTCAGGTCCGCGATGTCGGACTCCACGCGGGCCACGAACTGGGCCTCGCGCACGGCGGTGATGATTGCCTGCCGGTCCTGGAAGTAGTGGTACAGCAGTCCCACCGCCACGCCGCAGCGGTCGGCCAGCTCCGCCACGCGCAGCCCGGCCTCGCCGCGTTCCTCGATGATCTTGCGCGCCTCGTCGAGGATCACCGTGACCGTGTCGTTCTTCTGGAGCACGCGACCACGCTAATTGACCAAAGGCCGCAACGGACAATGGCCCTGAGCGGTGCGTAGCCTTGTCCCGTGGAGAATTCCCGTGCCGTGACCGACATCGTGATCGTGGGTTCCTCCGTGGCTGCCGTGCGCGCGGCCGAGACACTGCGTCAGTCGGGGCACGAGGGCACCATCACAGGTGGACGCCGACCGCATCATGCTGCGTCGCCCGGAGATGCTGGAGGAACTGCACATCGACTGGCGGCTCGGGTCGGCGGCGGTGTCGCTGGACACCGCGGCGCGAACGGTGTCCCTTGCCGATGGTTCCGCGGTGCCGTGGGACGGCATCATCCTCGCCACCGGTGGCACCGTGCGCACGCTGCCCACCGTGCCCATGACGGGCGGGGTTCATGTGCTGCGCTCGCGCGACGACGCCGACGCACTGCGCGCCGAACTGCGCCCCGGCACGCGGCTCGTGGTGGTCGGCGCGGGGTTCATCGGACTCGAGGCGGCGGCCACCGCGGCACAGCTCGGTGCGCACGTCACCGTGCTGGAGGGAGCACCCGCCCCGTTGATCCGCGGGCTCGGGGCGCAGATGGGTGCCGCCGTTGCGGCGGTGCACGCGCGCAACGGCGTGGATGTCCGTTGCGGCGTGTCGGTGACCGGCATCGAGCAGCGCGACGGCCGCGTGAGCGCGGTGACCCTGGGCGACGGCACCTCGGTGGCAGCCGATGCGGTGCTGGTGGGAATCGGTGTCACCCCGGCCACGAAGTGGCTGGAGGGCAGCGGACTGACCCTTCGCGACGGTGTGGTGTGCGACGCGAACCTGTGCGCGGGAGTGCCCGGCGTGTACGCCGCCGGCGACCTGCTGCGCTGGCCGAACGCGATGTTCTCGCATGTGGAACCCGACATGCGCGTGGAGCACTGGACGAACGCCGCCGAGCAGGGCGCGATCGCGGCGCAGAACCTGCTGGCCTGGTCGCGAGGCGAGCCGCAGACCCCGTACTCGGCGGTGCCCTTCTTCTGGAGCGACCAGTTCGACGCGCGCATCCAGTTTCTCGGCCGCAGCCACCCCGATGCGGTGGTGACCGTGGTGGCGGGAGACCCGTCGGAGGGACGTTTCGCCGCCATGTACGTGCTGCACGACAGGCTGATCGCCGTGCTCGGCGTGACCATGCCGAAGATGGTCATGCCGTCGCGTGCGTTGCTCTCCGTCCCCACCACGCGCGAGCAGGCACTCGCCCACTTCGAGCGGTTGAAGAACCCGCCCGCACCGGCGGGCTGACACAGCGATGCTGCCCGACCCGGAACGACTGCAGACCTGGAGGGCCTTCCTCACCGCGCACGCCGCGATGGAGAAGATGCTGACGCGCGAGCTGGATGCCGAGTACGGCCTGCAGCTGCCGTGGTTCGAGGTGCTCGACGCTCTGGAGGCGAACGAGGGGTCAATGCGCTTCAACGAGCTCGCCGAGCGCACGATGACCAACCCCAGCAGCCTCTCGCGCCAGATCGACAAGCTGGAGGAGCGCAAGCTGGTTGCGCGGGAGAAGTCCACCCTGGACGACGGCCGCGCCGTGGAGATCGTTCTCACCCCGCGCGGGCACGACATGTGGAAGGAGGCGAGCCCCGGGTACTACCGGATCGTCCGCCGCGTGTTCACCAACAGCCTCACCGAGACGGATGTCATCGCCCTCACCCGCATCTTCGGCAAGGTGCTGGAAGCCGACTGACAGGGTCGGGATTTCGGCAAAAGACGGCGCGCCACGATTCTTGGCGGCGCCGCACGGGAGGGCAGACTCTCACCCATGCAGAACGCAGTCATCGTCGATGCCATCCGCACCCCGTTGGGCAAGCGCAACGGACGCCTGAAGGAATGGCATCCTGTCGATCTCGCCGCACAGACACTGAAGGCATTGGTGGAGCGCAACAACTTCGATCCCGCGCTCATCGACGACGTGATCATGGGCTGCGTGATGCAGGTGGGCGAGCAGAGCCTCAACATCGGCCGCAACGCGGTGCTCGCCGCCGGCCTGCCCGAGACGATCCCCGGCACCACGATCGACCGCCAGTGCGGCAGCAGCCAGCAGGCCGCGCACTTCGCCGCCCAGGGCGTGATGGCCGGTGCGTACGACATCGTCATCGCGTCCGGTGTCGAGGTGATGACGCGCGTCCCGATGGGCGCCGCCATGGCCGAGGGCAAGTACGGATTCCCGTTCGGTCCGCAGGTCAGCGCCCGTTACGCACCCGAGGGCGGCCTGGTGCCGCAGGGCATCTCGGCGGAGCTGATCGCCGACAAGTGGGACATCTCCCGTGACGACATGGACGCGTTCGGTGTGCGCAGCCAGGAGCTCGCCGCGCGCGCCACCAAGGAGGGCCGCTTCGAGCGCGAGATCCTGCCGGTGGTGGACGCCGAGGGAAAGATGATGACAACCGACGAGGGCATCCGCGACACCACGCGCGAGTCGCTCGGCGCGCTGAAGCCCGCGTTCCGTCCGGTGGAGGAGGGCGGCCGCGTGACGGCAGGCAACTCCAGCCAGATCACCGACGGTGCGTCCGCTGTGCTCATCATGAGCGAGGAGAAGGCCAAGCAGCTGGGTCTCACGCCGCGTGCCCGTTTCGTGAACTTCGCCCTCGCCGGCGACAACCCGCGCTACATGCTCACCGCGCCCATCCCGTCCACGCGCAAGGTGCTGGAGCGCGCCGGTCTCACCATGGCCGACATCAGCGTGACAGAGATCAACGAGGCGTTCGCCTCCGTGGTGCTCGCGTGGGAGAAGGAACTTCGCCCCGACATGTCCACGGTGAACCCGAACGGCGGCGCGATCGCGCTGGGTCACCCGCTGGGTGCGTCCGGCACGCGACTGCTCACCACATTGCTGCACGAACTGGAGCGCACCGACGGTCGCTACGGTCTGCAGACCATGTGCGAGGGCGGTGGCATGGCGAACGCCACCATCATCGAGCGCCTCGGCTGAGCCCGGGCGCACGGCACCCTCGCCAGATCCCCGGCACAGTCACGCGCACCGGTCGACCCGATCCCGTCGCAGGGCCGTAGAGTTCCGTCATGCCCTCCTTCGGCACCATCGTGTGGTTCCTGTGCGGTGTGCTGCTGTTCCGCTACATCTGGAAGATCGGTCTGGCCATGCTGCGCTCCATGGCCACTGCGCCCCCGCCGCCCCCGCCCGCGGGGGAGATGCGCCGGATCAACGTGCGCTACCGGTGCACCGTGTGCGGCACCGAACTGCGGATGGTGATGGCCCCCGACGAGGACCCGCCGCCCCCGCGCCACTGCATGGAGGACATGGAGTTCATGACGCCGCGCTTCGAGTGAGGCGGTCGGTGACGGCCTGTCACCGCGGGACGACACTGTGTGGAACCACACGTGTGTGATTCGTCGAAACCCAACCCCGCGTGGACGCGGTGAGTTCGTCAGTGGTATTTGGTGGCTGTGTATAACCCGCCGAGAACGCCGGCAAGGCCCACCGCGAGGTACCAGTTGCTGCGGCCACCGGGCACCGCGCCCAGGTAGTACAGCAGGATGATGAGCGCACCGACACCGAGCAGGCCGAACATCAGGTAGGGCACCCACGGCGCGCTGTGCTTCTTGTACTCCGGGACCGGGGGCGTGTAGCGGCTGCTCGCCGCCACCCCGTTCTCGTTGGTCTGCACAGCTTTCGCGCCACCCTTCGGGGTCACGCGGCCGCCCTTCTTCTTCCTGGTTGCCACGGTCGCCAAGTGTAGACAATCGGTTTGTGACGGGGAATTCCGCGGGGCAGGCTGTGGCATGGCCCGCATCGTTGTGATCGACAGCTACGACAGCTTCGTCTACAACATCGTGCAGTACCTGGGTGAGCTGGGCGCCGAGCCCGTGGTGGTGCGCAACGACGCCATGACCGTGGCCGAGGTGGAGGCCCTGTCACCCGACGGGATCCTGCTCTCTCCCGGTCCCGGACGGCCCGAGGACGCCGGGATCATCTGCGAGGCGATCAGCCACTTCGCCGGGCGGGTCCCCGTGTTCGGGGTGTGTCTCGGGCACCAGGCAATCGGTCACGTGTACGGCGGCAGCGTGGTGCGAGCTCCTGAACTGATGCACGGCAAGACCTCGATGATCTCGCACCGTGACACCGGCGTGTTCAGCGGCGTTGCGAACCCCGTGGAGGCCACGCGCTACCACTCGCTGGTGGTGGAACGCGACGGCCTTCCCGGTTGTCTCGAGATCACCGCCGAGACAGGTGACGGGATGATCATGGGACTGCGCCACCGCGAGTTCGACGTGGAGGGTGTGCAGTTCCACCCCGAGAGCGTTCTCACCTCGGCCGGGCACCGGATGCTCGGCAACTTCCTGGCCCGCTGCGGTTCCTGATTGTCGCATCGTGCGTTCGGGATTCCGAACGGCGCCGCGGGGGAGTGATTGCGGTTTGGCGTTCGGAATATCGAACGATGCACCGGCTTCACCGGGGCCTCTCTGCGTTCGGGAAAACGAACAGCGCCGCAACGGCGGAATCAGCCGGGCGGTGCGGTGGTGGTGGCTGTCGCGGCCTTGCCCACCGTGATGACCACCTTCGTGTTCGGGTCGACCATGGTGTCGGCGGCGGTGCCTTGTGAGATGACCTTGCCGTCGTTCGGGTCGCCCGCCGGCACGGTGGCGTAGCGCACGTCGGCAACCAGTGCCACCTGGGTGAGCGCAACTCTGGCATCAGCCTCTGACTTGCCCTCCACCGACGGCACGGCGATCTGCTGCGGGCCGGAGGAGAGGTACACCTTGACCGGTGAGCCCGAGTTCACCGGCATGCCGAACAGCGGGTCGGTGCGGGTGACGAGACCCTTTGCCACTGTTGCACTGGGCTCGTTCTCGATGGTGACGACGAACTTGTACGGGGCGCCCTGCAGCAGGGTCTGGGCGGCAGTGGACGTCTGGTTCGACACGTTCGGGATGATCACCTGGCCGGCACCGCCCGACACCACAACCTTCACCGTGCCGCCCGCGGGCAGCTGTTGGGTGGCCTGTGGGTCCTGGCTGATGATCTGGCCGTTCCCGAGGGTGGGGTCGAGCCGCGTCTCGGTGACGGTGAGCAACAGACCCACGGCCTGCAGCT
Organism: Actinomycetota bacterium; assembly: GCA_009920715.1. Classification (GTDB taxonomy): domain Bacteria; phylum Actinomycetota; class Acidimicrobiia; order Acidimicrobiales; family Ilumatobacteraceae; genus UBA2093. Next base: position 7,122 of record RFZO01000105.1, read on the forward strand.
TCGCCGTGGCGTCGGCAATGGTGAGGCCCTGGATGGCGGGCACCTGCACCGGGGGCTTCGAGGGGTTGTAGGTGAGCGTGATGGTGTCGCCCGGCTTC
>RFZO01000106.1 GCA_009920715.1 Actinomycetota bacterium
GCCGCCATCGAGGCCGCCGGCGGCACCTACATCTCGAACGACGCGAAGTCGTCGGCCGAGACCCAGGCAAGCAACCTCGAGAACCTCATCTCGCAGGGCGCAAAGGCACTCATCGTGCTCGCACAGGACGGCGAGGCCATCAAGCCCGCAGTCGCCAGCGCAATCGAGGCCGGTGTGCCGGTCGTCGCGTACGACCGCCTGATCGAGGACCCGAAGGCCCTCTACATCACGTTCGACAACAAGGGTGTCGGCAAGCTCGAGGCCGAGGAAATCTTCAAGCGCGTCCCGAAGGGTCGCTACGTCATCATCAAGGGCAGCAAGACCGACGCCAACTCCGACTTCCTCCGTGAGGGCATGGAAGAGGTCATCGGTGCAGCGGTCGCGGCCGGTGACATCGAGATCGTCAGCGAGACCTACACCGACAACTGGGACCCGAAGAACGCCCAGGCCACGATGGAGCAGGTCCTCACCGCCGAGAACAACAAGATCGACGCAGTTCTCACCGAGAACGACGGCATGGCCGGTGGCGCGATCGCCGCTCTCGAGGCCCAGGGTCTTGCGGGCAAGGTTGCTGTGTCCGGCCAGGACGCCGAGCAGGCCGCGCTGAACCGCGTTGCACTCGGCACCCAGTCGCTGACCGTCTGGAAGGACGCCCGTGAGCTCGGCAAGGCCGCCGGTGAGGCTGCTGTCGCACTGTGCTCCAACCCGGACACCACGGCCATCAGCGGCGCCTCGCCGTTCACCACGCCCGGCGGCAACGAGATCTCCTCGATCTTCCTGACGCCGCTGCCGATCACCCAGGAGAACCTGAACGCAGTGATCGACGCCGGCTGGACCGACCAGGCAACGCTCTGCCAGGGCGTGACAGCAGGATCCGTGGCCGCCTGCCCGTGACCGGGCGACGTCACCACTGAGACGCGGACGTGCCCCTCGCCCTTCGGGGCGGGGGGCACGTTCTCTTTACCGCCACACTCATCAACGAACCATCGACTGACACCACCGGAGCACCGAACGTGACCGACACACACTCCGCCCCGCCCGCGACGGCCGACGGCTCGCAGCGCCGTGACTGGCGCGCGTTCCTGGCCTCCTCCGAGATCGACACCCGACTTGCCGGCATGGTCGCCGCACTCGCGGTGATCTGGCTGGCGTTCCATTTTCTCTCCGGCGGCGACTTCCTCACGTCCCGCAACCTCTGGAACCTCTCGGTCCAGAGCGCATCCATCGCGGTCATGGCCACCGGGATGGTGCTCATCATCGTCTCCCGCAACATCGACCTCTCGGTGGGGTCACTCCTCGGGTTCCTCGGCTATGTCATGGCCATGGTCCAGACGCGCTGGATACCCGACACCTTCGGTCTCGGTTTCAACCGCTGGTACACGTGGATCATCGCCCTCGCGGTCGGCATCACCCTCGGTGCTCTCATCGGTGCCGTGCAGGGCGCAGTCGTCGCGTACGGCGGCGTCCCCGCGTTCATCGTGACGCTCGGTGGGTTCCTCGTGTGGCGCGGTCTCATCTTCCGCATGGGCGAGCAGGGCCAGACGCTCTCGCCGCTCGACGACAACTTCCGGCTCGTCGGCGGCGGTCCGGACGGGTCCCTCGGCGAGGTCCGCAGCTGGGTGTTCGCCGTCATCGGCTGCGCCGGTGTCAGCCTCAGCCTGTATCTCTCCCGGCGCCGGCGCAAGCGCTACGACCTGTCGCTGCGCCCGCTGCCCGTGGACGTCGGCCTCGCGGTGGCCGGGTGCGCGGTCATCCTTGCTGCGGTCGGGCTGGTGGCGAACGGCTACGAGTCGCCCATCACGAAGCAGCCCACCGGTGTCGCGTACCCGGTGGTCATCCTCATCCTCGTCACCATGGCCATGGTCTACGTGTCGCGCCGCCGGAGGTTCGGACGTTACGTCTACGCGATCGGCGGCAACCCCGAGGCCGCCGAGCTTGGCGGCATCAACACCCGCCGCACCCTGATGATGACGTTCGTGGTGATGGGCATCCTGTGCGCCGTGAGCGCGGCCATCCAGACCGCACGCCTCAACGCCGCCGTCACCAACCTCGGCATCCAGAACGAGCTCGACGTCATCTCGGCCGCGGTCATCGGCGGCACTTCCTTCGCCGGCGGCATCGGCACCATCACCGGCGCCGTTCTCGGTGCCGTCCTCATGCAGTCGCTGCGCTCCGGCATGGTGCTGCTGCGCATCGACTCGCCGTCGCAGGACATCGTGGTGGGCATCGTGCTCGTCACCGCAGTCGCCATCGACGCGGCCCTGAGACTGGGCAAGAAGCGCACGGTCGGTGTCTCGCTCGTCACCGGCCTGGTTCTCGCCGCGCTCATCATCCAGACAGGCCGCCAATGACGCAGGAGGCAACAATGAACCAGACGCACGCACCCGCGGGCACCCCGCTCGTCGAACTGCGCGACATCAAGGTGTCGTTCGGGGGTCTCCACGCCGTGGACGGCGTGTCGCTCACGCTGATGCCCGGCGAGGTCATGGCGGTCGTCGGCGGCAACGGCGCCGGCAAGTCCACGCTGATGCACACCATCGCCGGCGCGCACCCCGCCGACTCGGGCCAGATCCTGGTGAACGGTTCCCCGGTCACCATCGCCAACCCGCGCGACGCGCGCAGCCACGGCATCGAGGTCATCTACCAGCGGCTCGCGCTGGCGGACAACATCGACGCATCCGGCAACCTCTTCCTCGGGCGCGAGTTGCGCACCTCCTCGGGCGCCCTCGACGACTCGGCGATGGCATCGGCCACGCGTGACGTGATGAAGCGGCTCAACCCCAGGTTCCGCAACCTGAACACCCCGGTGAAGTCGCTCTCGGGCGGTCAACGCCAGTCGGTGGCCATCGCGCGTGCCGTGCACTTCAACGCCCGCATCCTCATCATGGACGAGCCCACCGCCGCGCTCGGCCCGGCCGAGACCGAGCAGGTGCGCGAGCTCATCATGCAGCTGAAGTCCGAGGGCATCGGCATCTTCCTCATCAGCCACGACATCCACGACGTGTTCGATCTCGCCGACCGCATCAGCGTGATGATGCAGGGTCGCCTTGTCGGCACGGTCGACAAGGACAAGGTCACCAAGGACGACGTGCTCGGCATGATCATCATGGGCAAGCAGCCCGGATCAGCCGCGTAGCGACTCAGCCTCCCGGCACCCAACGCACCGGCGCGGTCGACCCGCGCGCGATGTCGTGGAACGCGTCGACCGTGAGGGGCATCCACGTCCCGGGCGAGCTGCCCGGGAACGTCACGCGAACCTCGGCGGACTCCGCCGGCCCGAGACCAAAATGGATCCATCCGCTCTCGCCGCTGGCGTGGCCCCCGCCCACGGTGACCTCGCGCGTGACGGTGGTCTTGTCGGTGCGGACCTCGACCCACGCGCCGACGGCCCCGGTGTTCGGTGCGGGTTGTGACACGCGCACCGCCACCCAGTGCCCCGGCGAACGCGGTGCCCCCGCGGTGCCCGAGCCGATGTTGCGGCGCAGTTCCACCGGCACGCGGCGGTTGACCACCACCAGGTCGAGAAGACCGTCGAGATTGAGGTCGACCACCGCCGCCCCGCGGGAGCGCGCGCCGTTCGCGATGCCGGCCTGGCCGCCGCGCTCGGTGAACGTGCCGTCGCCGCGGCCGAGGAGGAGATTGTTCGGGTCGAACGCCGCGTAGTCCACCTGGGCCTCCACGTTGCCCTTCGTGACGAACAGGTCGGTCACGCCGTCGTTGTTCACGTCGTCGAACTCGGGGTGCCATGCGGTGGAGGGCAGGACACTGTCGCCCTCGTACGGTCGTTGTGCGGTCACCCCGCGCTCCAGTGCGATGTCCACGTACGAGGGGCCGGTGGCGCCCTCCTCCAGCGTCTGCAGCTTGTTGTCGGCCTGGCTGGTGAGGTACACCTCGGGCCGGCCGTCACCAGTGATGTCGTGGCTGGCGATGCCCATGCCCCAGATCGTGAGGTCGCGCCACCCGTCCGACGCGGCGTACTCGCGCGGCGCCTCGCCCGGCCTCACGCGCCACAGTTGCTCGCGCGCCTCGCGGTCGTAATTGCGGTCGTTGCTCATGCGGAGGTCCACGCCGCCGTCGCGGTTCCAGTCGGAGAACAGGGCGGACAGCGTGCAGTGTCCCGGCAGTGCCACGGGCCCGCCGTACCGGCTCCCCACGGGGCGCACGAGCTTGCTGTCGGCGCAGTCGTAGGTGTCCGGCACCAGGTAGTTGCCGAAGGCGAGCGTGGGCAGCGCGGCGCCTTCCTCCCACGTGGCCGAGAACGCGGTGGTCCAGTCGTCGTCCGGGTCGAGCCCGAGTGACTCAGTCATGTCCTCGAACGCGCAGTTCCCCAGGCCACGCAGCACGGCATCCCTGCCGCGGCGCAGCACAACCAGGTCGGTCGTGCCGTCGCCGTCGATCTCCAGCGGGTACGCGCCGGTCACTGCGGTGAGGTCGGTCACGGGCGAGTCCTTCCTGTCGAACCGCAACGGACCGCCCGGTTCGCCGGTGTTCACCAGCAGCGACGCCGGGTTGGAGCCGCCCGCGAGAAAGAGGTCGGGCATGCCGTCACCGCTGCAGTCGAACGTGGCGACCCCGCCGCCGACGAAGAACGGGAACTCGCCGTCGTAGACGTGCGTGACGCCGGCCGCCGCCGTCTCGTCCACGAGCACGGGGACGACGGGTCCGTCCTCGCCCCGTCTGGTGGTCACGACGAGGGCCGCGGCCGCGCAGACGACGGCGACCGCCGCTGCCGTGACGGAACGTCCGCGGGTCATCCGGTGTTCTGCGGGGTCAGCGTGCAGCAGGCACGGGGAGCTCGGCGACCGTGAGCCAGCGCGAACCCGTGGCGCGGCGCATCGCCCACATCGTCTCGAACGGTGCGGAGGTGCGCGAGACCAGTTGACCCGCGCGGTCGCGGGTCTCGGTGGTGACGGTGCCGCTCGAGACCATGCCTAGGCTCAGCCCGTCCTGGCGGCCGAAGGGCACGAGCAGAGTCACGCGCACGTCGTCGATGTCGTACGTGGCGCTGGAGGTGAGACCGGTGGAGGACGCGCGGCGCAGGTCCGACTGGAGGGCCTCCAGACGGTCTCCGTGCGCGACGGCCTCGAGCAGGGCGGCATCCCCCTGCCGCAGGGCCTGCGACTCGAGGGCGAGGTTCTCGGCCAGGGTCAGCACGATCGCGCGCGCACCGTCGGCGCTGATCTCGTGGTTCCACTCGACCACCTCGTGGTCGACGGTGATCGCGGGGAACGTGGCGGGGTCGACCCGGGTTGCCAGCCTGCCGATCAGGTTCTCCGGCTCGCCGGCGAGCAGGCCCTGCGCGGAACGGCCCGCCATGGAGAGCCCGCCGACCAGCACCACGGCGCCGAGGACGAGGGCACCGGAGCGGCGGCGCGCGGTGAGCACGTTCCCGTCCGACTGACTTCCGTTGACCACGTGACGGGCCCAGCCGCGCAGCGTGTCGCCCTCACTGCCGGGCGCGGGGACGAACCGCTCCAGCACGGGCCGCACCGCGGTCATGATGGTGAGACCAGCGAGGAGCGCGACCTTCGCCCCGAACTCGGTCTGCTGCGGAGCCATCAGCAGCACGCAGACCACGCCCACCAGCGCACCGAACATGGTGCGACCCACCCGGCCCGCGGGAACTGTGCGGGGGTCGGTGATCATGAAGTAGGTGAAGATGAGGATCTCGGGCGACGTCACGATGGTGAGCCACAGGTCGGTGCCGCAGACAGGGGCGAACGCCCACCGTGCCGTGAAGCACTGGCCGGACGCCGCGTTCACCGCGGTGCCCGCGGACAGGACGATCCAGAAGGAGATGACAGTCGCGAGGAGGCCGAGACGCCGCGTGACGAGCGAGCCGCCGACGAGGATGACGGCGTAGGCGATGATCATCGAGGGGTTCGACAGCGGGGCCCACCAGAAGTCGAGGGGTTCCACGCGGCTGCTGCCGAGGATGATGAACGCGAGCACGAGGCCCACGTTCGAGGGGTTGAACACGTGCGAACCGTTGCGGCGCACGATGAACTTCGTGAGCAGGGAGAACGCCGCGATGCCCGAGAAGAGCCACCACTTGTGGAAGGTCCAGTGGTCGCCCACCGGGGTGGTGGGCACGCGAAGGATCAGTGCGATGCCGCTGCCGGTGAGCATCGCGCTCGCGGGCCACACGAACGAACGGGTCTCGCGGAACGTGATGGCCACCTGCAGCACGGCGGTGGTGAGGATGGCGGCGAGAATCTGGGGCACGCTGACGTGGAATCCCAGGCCCACCTGGCCGAGGGTGTGCAGGGTGAGCACCACGGCGGCCACGTGCAGGCGCGAGTCGCGGATGCGGGGGAGCACCACCGGGTAGGACTTCCCGAGGATCCGCACCGACCGGCCGGGGACCGCGACGGGGGCCTGCAACGCCGGTGCGAATGTTCCTCCCACGGGGTCAAAGAGTAGTTCCCGGGGGCCCGCGCGTCACTTCCGTCGCGGTGTCCGGCCTGCCCGTCGTCGCGGGGGTGGTCGCTACTGTTTGGGCGGGAGTCGGGGGACTCCCGGGAGGGGGACTGTCATGGCACGCGAGCCGAAGGACACGTCGATCATGCTGCTGTCGAACGCGGAGCCGAGGGAGCTGCCGCCGTTGTCGTCGGTGAAGGTGCCGCCGGTCGTGCCGACCGGCCAGGGCCGCACGTCGTTCCCGTACGAGAACCTCGCGTTCGAGGGGGGCGGTGCCAAGGGGTACGCGTACATCGGCGCGGTCAGGGTGCTCGAGGAGGAGGGCATCTACCCGCTGAACGTCCGCCGCGTCACGGGCACCAGCATCGGCAGCATGTTCGCGATGTTCGCCTCGCTCGGGGTGAGCAGCGCGTACATGGAGGAGCGGATCCCGGCCGACATCGAGAGCCTCGCGAAGGACGGGTCGGGCGGCGCGCTCGGCGGTTTCATCAGGGCGGCGCGGCGCAAGGGCATGAACCCCGGCCAGCGTCTCTACGACTTCCTCGGCGAGATCCTGGAGGAGGTCACCGGCAGCGCCGACATCACGTTCGCCCAGCTGCACGAGCGGTGCGGACGCGAGCTCGCGATTCCCGTGACCAACGTGACGCGGATGATGACCGA
>RFZO01000107.1 GCA_009920715.1 Actinomycetota bacterium
ACTCACCGCGCCGCCTGACGGGCGACGCTGACGGGGCACTCACCGCGCCGCCTGACGGGCTGTGCCGCCGGACAAACCCGCCCGTAGACTTTCCTCACCCCACACGGGGCTGTAGCTCAGTTGGCAGAGCGCTTCGTTCGCAATGAAGAGGTCAGGGGTTCAATTCCCCTCAGCTCCACCAGACCGCCCTCGGGTGGCCTGACCACCCACCTTGCCCACAACTGAAGCCCCGGGGGAACGCAATGGCACTGTCTTGGACCGACGCACAGAAGGCCGTGCTGGACCCGGGTTCGGGCACCCCGTTCGAGCTCACGGAGACCGAGGTCTTCGGGGTGAAGATGGAGGTCTTCAAGAACGCGCCGCCGAACCTCGCGCTCGCGCTCCAGGGTGCCCGCAACCACGGTGACGCCACGTTCCTCCTCTACGAAGGGGAGCGGTACTCGTTCGCCCGCGTGATGGACGAGGTCGACGGTCTTGCCCACCTGCTGGTCAACACCTACGGCGTGAAGAAGGGCGACCGCGTCGCCGTCGCCATGCGCAACTACCCCGAGTGGATCATCTCGTTCGCCGCGATCATCTCGGTCGGGGCGGTCAACGTGTCGTTCAACGCGTGGTGGACCGAGGACGAGATGAAGTTCGCCCTCGAGGACTCCGGCGCCAAGGTGCTGATCGGTGACCAGCAGCGCATCGACACCGCCCACCACGTGGCGAGGGCCATGGGCGTGAAGATGCTGATCGCCCGCCCCGAGACCGAGGTCGGTCCCGACATCGACGAGTGGTCGAAGGTCGTCAAGTCAGGCCTCGGGCCGCTCGTCGCGGACATCCAGCCCGACGACGACTGCACCATCCTCTACACCTCGGGCACCACGGGCCGCCCGAAGGGGGCGGTGTCCACCCACCGTGCCGTCGTGAACTCGCTGATGGCGTTCTCCGCCCGCAACGGCGTGCTCGCCCTCGCGAGCGACCCCGAGGACAAGCTCATGTCCCAGAGCGAGCACCCCACCTCGTTCATCCTCATCGTGCCGCTGTTCCACGTGACCGGTTGCGTGCCGGTCATGCTCTCGTGCTTCGTGGCGGGCCTCAAGCTGGTGATCATGTACAAGTGGGACGCCGGCAAGGCCCTGCCCATCATCCAGGAGGAGCGCATCACCAACTTCGTGGGCGTGCCCACGCAGAGCTGGGACCTGGTGAACCACCCCGACTTCGACAAGTACGACACGTCCTCGCTGAAGGCCGTGGGCGGCGGCGGTGCGCCCGCACCCGCCACGCTCGTGGACAAGGTGGCCAAGAGCATCAAGAAGGGCGGCCCGCAGCTGGGCTACGGCATGACCGAGACCAACGCGTTCGGCCCCGGCAACACCGGCAAGTTCTACACCGACCGCCCCACGTCCACGGGCCGTGCCATCCGGCCGATGCAACTCGCCGTGTGGGACCCGGTCACGAAGAAGCCGCTCGGCCCGAACGAGTACGGCGAGATCATGATGTTCGGCCCCATGCTCATCCGTGGCTACTGGAACCGTCCGGACGCCACCGCGGAGACCATCGAGAACGGATGGTTGCACACCGGTGACGGCGGCTACATCGACGACGAGGGGTTCCTCTACATCAAGGACCGCATCAAGGACATGATCCTGCGCGGCGGCGAGAACGTGTTCTGCACCGAGGTCGAGGGCTCCATCTACGAGCACCCGGCGGTGTACGAGGCCGCCGTGTTCGGTGTTCCCCACGAGCGTCTCGGCGAGGAGGTTGCCGTCGCGGTGTTCCCGAAGGAGGGCGCGGCCTTCACCGCCGAGGACCTGTGGAAGTTCCTCGACGGGAAGATCTCGTCGTTCAAGGTGCCGAACCACGTGGTCGTCATGAACGAGCCGCTCCCGCGCAACGCGGCCGGCAAGTTCCTGAAGACCGCGCTGCGTGACGGCGTGGCGAACGGATCGCTCAGGCCCACCAGCCGCTGATCACTGCTCCTCCGGGGGCTTCACATCCTTGAACATCGCGAGGAGCAGCAGGTCGTAGGTGATCTTGCATGCCGCGCAGATGATGAGCGGCCATCCGTACCGCGACTGGTCGAGCATCCATCCGGCGAGCACCGGCGGCAGTGCGGATGCCAGGCTTCGGGGGACGTTCGTGATGCTGGCCGCCGCCGCCCTTTCCTCCGGTGCCACCACGGCCATCACGTAACTCGTCCGCACGGGGACGTCCATCTGGCTCAGGAGGCCGCGGAGGACGAACAACGTCATTGCGACCCAGACATTGGGTGACACGGCGACGAGCACGAGAAGGATGCTGGCGGGGATGTGGGTGAACACCATCGTGCGGACGAGGCCGATGCGGCCGGCGATGCGCACGGACACAAGGGAGGAGACGGCCGACAGGATGCCCGCCGCGAAGAACACCGACCCGAGGGATTCCATGGACATGCCGAACCGCCCGAAGACCCAGACGGCGAAGATTGCCTGGGTGGCAAATCCCCCGCCCAGGGAGTCCAGGCTGAACAATGCCGAGAGACGCAGCACAGTCCGTCTCGAGGCCGCACTGAGTGCCTGCCGCACCGGCGGGCCCACCCGGCGGGGTGCGCGGGGCAGTCGGGAGTACGCGGCAAGAACCACGAATCCCGCAAGCCCGTATGCGACAAATGCCGCCTGTCGCCCGGTCTGTTCCGCATGGCCGGCGGCCCGCGAGAGCCACACCGGTATCCCCGCGCACAGGGCGCCGAGGGACCCGACGAGACTCCCGACGAGGTTGTAGCGGGCGAACAGGGCGGTCCGGCCGGCATCGGGGACGCTGGCACTGAGAACAGTCTGCTCGAGGGGAAGAAACGCGCTGACGTCGCCCGCGGTCGGGTTCATCGTGGTGATGACAGCGATGACCAGCAGCGGCACGAAAGCCGTGGACAAGCCGAACGCGATTCCCGTGACGGCCATGACGACCGATGCGGCGCGCAGCAGGGTCCGCGGGTCGTGCCGGTGCGCGACCGCACCGGTCGCGAGGGTCACGACGGCCGAGCCGAGCAACGATGCCGCGACGATGACACCGATCCGCAGTCCGCTGAACCCGAGGCTGTGCAGGTGCGCGGGCAGGACCACGAAGGCGATGCCGTCGACGAACGCGCGCACCCCGCGCGTGAGGAGGACCGTGCGCGCCGTTCGGTCCGGCACGCGCGGGATTGTCACCCCGTCAGTCTGTCAGGGCGGCGGCGAGGGCGTCCGACTCGCGCCGGCGCATCTCGGCGTTGACCTTCTGGCGTTCCAGCACCTGCTGCAGGGTCTGGACCGCCTGCGGGATGTCGTGTTCCGAGAAGAACGCCTGCACCGAGGCCTCCGCCGCGTCGCTGTTCAGCAGTTTCGCCGAGTCGACCATGCGCACGATGGTGTTCACGGGGAACTTCTCGTTGGCCTCCGCCCAGCGCTGCTGGACGATCGACCACGCGAGCTCGCCGTGGAACCTGTTGGCCACGCAACGGTTCAGCAGGAACGGTGCGTTCTGGGTCTTCACCTCGCCGCTGAACGCGAGCTCGCACGTGCGGCGCACCAGCTCCGGGTCGTCGAACTCGGCGAGCGCGTAGAGCATGCGGATCTGTTCCTGGGGAGTGTCCGGGTTGCGGAACCGCTCCAGCACCCACTCGTAGTCGTCCTCGTTGCCGATGGACGCGACGACCGTGGTGGCCGCCGCGACCAGTTCGGGGTCGTTCCCCGGCGCGTCGGGATGAAGGAGGATGTCGCGGCAGCGCCTCTGTGCCGCGGTGTCACGGCCCGTCACGGCCACCAACCCGAGCAGCAGCCCGCGCAGCTTGGCGGTGAGGTCCGGCTCGCCGTCCACCGCCCTGAGGCCGAGGTCGGCAAGTGCGGGTGCGGCGAGTTCGCGGACCCTGGAGGCAAGTGCGTCGAGCTGGTCCCGGCCGAGAAGTCGCCCGAGACCGCGGATCCCGATGGTGAGCGCCTGCCACACGGCGAGGTCGCGCTCCGCGGAGAAGTTCGACGCGAACGAGAGGAATCCCGGGGCGGAGAGGTTGCCCGACACGACAGCGTTCCACGCGTCGTCCACCAGGTTGTAGCGCTCGATGATCTGCATCCCCGCCAGCACGTCACCCGTGATCCGGCCGAGCAGCTCGGGGGAGTAGGACACCCGGAAGAAGCCGTTCCCGCCCGCGTTCACGATGACGGGGGCGGCCGGGTCGTTGAGCGCCACACGCGTGCGGTCCCCGGTCAGCAGCACCTTCGTCTCGACGGCGCCGTTGCGCACGTGAACCGGGACGGTCCACAGCGTGGCGTCAGGGTTGTTGTCGAAGGTGAACCGGCACTGGTCGAGCACCAGTTCGCCGGCCTCGATGCGGGCCGAGACCAGCGGGAAGCCCGGCTGCCAGATGAAGCTGTCCATGAGCGCGCGCACGGGGACGTTCTCCCCGCCGTCGGCCGCCACCGTCTCCTCGATCGCGTCCCACAGGTCGCCGGTCTCGGTGTTCCCGTAGGAGTGCTTCTTCAGGTAGTGGCTGACGCCGGCCCGGAAACGCTCGGTGCCGAGGTACTGCTCCAGCATGCGCAGGATGGACCCGCCCTTCTGGTACGTCAGCACGTCGAACATGCCCTCGCAGTCGTCCGGTGCGTGCACCGGGAACTCCACGCTGCGGGTGCTGTGCAGGCTGTCCACCTCCATCGCCACGCTGCGCTCGAGACCGAAACTGGTCCAGCGCTTCCACTCCGGTGCGAAGGCGTCGCAGGCGGCGATCTCCATGAACGTGGCGAACGCCTCGTTCAGCCAGATCCCGTTCCACCAGCCCATGGTGACGAGGTCGCCGAACCACATGTGCGCCAGCTCGTGGGCCACCACGTCGGCCACGAGCTCCTGCTCGATCTGCGTGCTGGTGGCGGGGTCCACGAGCAGCAGCACCTCGCGGAACGTGATGAGCCCCAGGTTCTCCATTGCGCCCGCGGCGAAGTCAGGGAGGGCGACCATGTCCACCTTGTCGCTCGGGTACGGGATGCCGTAGTAGGTGGCGAACCAGTCCAGTGCGAAGGCACCGATGCGCATGCCGAAGTCCGTGAGGTGGCCCTTCCCGGGGACGTGGATGATGCGCAGCGGCACGCCGTTCACCATCTGCGGCTCGGTCGCCTCCAGCGGGCCCACGATGAACGCGACGAGATAGGTGGACATCGGCATGGTGTCCTTGAAATGGACCCGCACCTTCCCGCCGCCGACGGGTTCCCGGTGCGTCTCGGGGCCGTTCGAGACCGCGAGCAGCCCCTCCTCCACGGTGAGGTCCACCCCGAACACCGCCTTCATGTCCGGTTCGTCGAAGCAGGGGAACGCCTTCCGGCAGTCCGTGGACTGCATCTGGGTGGTGGCGATGACGCGCTCGTTGCCCGCCTCGTCGGTGAAGGTGCTGCGGTACCAGCCGCGCAGCTTGTCGTTCAGCACGCCGGTGAAGGTGACGACGACGGTGACCGGGCCCGGCGCCACGTCGGTCTGCACCACAAGTCGCTCCGTCGCGTCGTGCAGGTGGAACCCGCAGGACGACCCGTTCACCGTGACCGAGTGGATCACCAGTTCCTTCGCGTTGAGTGCGATCTCGTCGGTCGCGGCGACGGCCTCGCACTCGATCACGACGGTGCCGGTGAAGCTGGCGGCCTGCAGGTCCGGCTCCAGCGAGAGCCCGTACCTGCGGGGCAGGACGGTGCGCGGGAGACGGTGGGGATTCTGCAGGTGACTCACGCGGCAAAGGCTAACGGTGGGCACGACCGCGGCTACCGTGGGAAACCGTGCCGCGCAGCCATCCCTTCACCGCCCACGTCCCGTCGCTCTCCAACAGGGAGGGGATCAGGTACGACGTGGTCGGCATCGGCAACGCCATCGTCGACGTCATCGCGATGGTTCAGGACGGTTTCCTCGCCGAGCACGGAATGACCAAGGGCTCGATGGCGTTGATCGAGACCGACACCGCGCTGAGGCTCACTGAGTCCCTCACGGATCGCATCGAGACGAGCGGCGGCTCCGCGGCCAACACCATCGCGGGCATCGCCAGCCTGGGTGGCGAGGTCGCCTACATCGGCAAGGTCTCCGACGACGCCTTCGGCCGGATCTTCACCTCCGGCATGGCCGGCATCGGGGTGGACTTCCACAGCGGCAGCGGCGCCTCGGACGTCCCCACGGCCCGCTCGATCGTGCTGGTCACGCCCGACGCCCAGCGCACGATGAACACTTACCTCGGTGTCAGCACGTCCCTCTCCCTCGACGATGTCGACCAGGGCCTGGTGGAGTCCGCCGCGGTCGTCTATCTCGAGGGCTATCTCTTCGACCGCGACGAGGCGAAGGCCGCCTTCCGCGATGCCGCCGCCCGCGCGCACGCGAAGGGCCGCGTGGTCGCCCTCACGTTGAGCGACTCGTTCTGCGTGGACCGCCACCGCGCCGACTTCCGGGCCCTCGTGCGCGACGAGATCGACCTTCTGTTCGCGAACGAGGACGAACTGAAGTCCCTGTACGAGTGCGACGACTTCGACGATGCCGTCGCGCTCCTGCGGCGGGACTGCCACATCGCGGCCGTCACGCGCAGCGAGAAGGGCAGTGTCATCGTCACCCGCGACGACATCCACGCGGTGCCCGCCGTGCCGGGCGTGAACGTGGTCGACACGACGGGCGCGGGGGACCTGTTCGCCGCCGGCTTCCTCCGCGGGCTGACCCAGGGCAAGGACCTCACGTCGTGCGCCCGCATCGGTGCCATCGCCGCCGCCGAGGTGATCAGCCATGTCGGCCCGCGCCCGCTGGTGCCGCTTCTCGACCTTCTTCCTCACGACCTCCGCTGACCGCGGTGGGCTTGCGGGCTCCCGCTCCGTAGCCTTCTCCCAATGAGCGACACATCCGGACTCACGGTTCTCGGCAAGACGGTGCAGCATCCCATCGACCACGTGGAGGTGTTCCCCGCACCCGCGAACGTCACCGAGGTCGCGTTCGAGACCGACGAGCTGATGTCCATGTGTCCCGTCACCAACCAGCCGGACATCTCCAGCCTCACCATCGAGTACGCGCCCGACGCCCA
>RFZO01000108.1 GCA_009920715.1 Actinomycetota bacterium
TTGGTATCGCCGGCAGGCTTGCTAGCGGGTCGCTCCCTTGGCATAGCAGGTGGTACCGCTCAAAGAACAGCGGCAGGTTATCGAACTCCGAATCCGGCGCAGGCTGGGCGCACACCCCGAAGACATCGGCAGAGACCGCCCTTCGTCACTGCACGGCGTGCCGCACAAGGGCTCCGACTGAGACAGCCCGCCAGCGGCGACTCTCACCAGTCGAGGTCGGTGCAGTAGGACACGAGCGGGTGGTCCGGGCCGGCAATCCGGGCGACCGTGATTGCGACTGCCTGGAGTTGGGCGACCGCGCGGGAGTCACCGAGACGCAGCACCAGGTGCAGGCGCTTCGCCGCGGCGGCGAGCGTGGGGATAGCCACCTCGCCGTGCACCTCCATCCGGAGCCGCTCGATGATCGTCCGTTCCGCCAGTGCATCCTCCAGACGCCCCACACGCTCGAGACCCGATGCGATGTGCGCGCGCAGCACGAGCACGGCTTCGGAGTCCTCGCCGTGGGAATCCTCGTAGGACGCGAGCTTGGCCCTCAGTGCCGCCTCGTCGAAGTCGAGACCGGACATCATCACCTCGAGGTTGTAGCGGCTGGTCTCCGTGCGTTCGTCGTTCTCGCCGAACGCCTCTGTGCGCCGATCCAGTTGCTCCGCGGTGAAGTCGACAGCCTGCTCCTTCAGACCGGCACGGAAGCAGATCTGGGCGATGTGACCGAGCGAGTTCAGGGTGCCGTTGTCGAGCTCACCGAAGACCTCCGCGCGGCGCTCATAGATGTCGAGGGCGATGTCGATTGCCTCCTCGAACTCCTCGTTCTCGGCGAGCGCCCGGCACAGGTTCCCCGCGCACGAGAACGCAAGCCGCGTGTCGGGGCCTGTGACACGCACGGCGTCAGCCCACGCCGACCTCAGGACCACGATTCCCTTCTCCAGCAGGCCGCACCGCCACAGAGCCCTTCCCAGGTACATGCGCAGGTCGATCACCTGGGCGTCGTCCACGTCGACATCGACCGTCCTGCGGACGATGAGGTCCTCCAGCAGTTCCACGGCGCGCTCGGGGGTGCCACCGTCCGCGGCGGCAACGGCCCTTTCGTAGAGTGCACCGAACTCGCGCTCCGTCATGTTCCCGGAAAATGGTGTCGTCATTGCTGGTTCTCCTTCTCCCCCGACGGTCGGTGTGCCGAGTTATGGTCATGTATACAAGAAGGGTGTGCCACGGTGCTGACCCGCCGGGCGAACAGGCACGCTGGTACGGTTCCCGCCGTGAGAAGGTCCCTGTCCGTTGCCGTCGTCGCGGTGCTCCTCGTCTCGTGCGGGTCCTCCGGGTCGGCACCCGACGGGACTGCCGCCGGAACGCCGGGCACGGTCAACCCCGAGTACGCCGACTTCTGCCTGACGGCGCAGGAGCTGAACGCCGAGAGCACCGCCACCCACGGGAACGACCCCACTGCGATGAAGCTTTTCGACGAGGCTCCCCTGCAGGTCAAGAGCGACGTGAAGGCGATGCTGGACGGGATGCTGGCGATGGACGCCATCTACGCCGACTACAAGTACAACCTTGCCGAGATGAAGGCGGTCCCCGAGGTGGCAGAGAGCCTGGACAAGATCGCGAACGATGGCGTCATCGCGCAGGCATCGGCCCGCTTCCGCTCGTTCATGTCCGACAACTGCGGCGTCTAGCGCCGCGCGCCGCCGGCACTTGCCGATGACACACTCTTCCGTCATCATGACGGTGCGGGGCCACCCCGGCCCCGCAAGGAAAGGATCCGAGTGACAGACGGCAAGACCAGCGGCGCGGCAGGAAAGAACACCCAGAAGTCGGGGAAGGACACTCCGAGCTGGGAGGCCGGTCCGCTCTTCGAGTCCGCGATGGTGCTGGCTGTGAAGCACCACAAGTTCCAGGCGAGGAAGCGTGACCGCGAGCCGTACCTCGGCCACCTCCTCTCTGTCGCCGGGAATGTCATCGAAGCCGGCGGATCAGAGACCCAGACCGCGGCGGCTCTCCTGCACGACATCAACGAGGATTGCCATGTCGAGTTCGAGGTCATCGCATCTGCTGTCTCACCTGAGGTCGCCGACATCGTGCGGAAGTGCAGCGAACCGGAGGATGCCCCGGGCACCGACCGGACCCTCACCTGGGGCAGCCGCAAGCGGACGGCGCTCGAACACCTCGCCGCATCGGACCCGTCAGACCCGTCACTCCTCGTGAAGCTGGCCGACAAGACCAACAACTGCGAGAAGACGGCCCGCGACCTCGAGCGCTGGCTGCGCACGAACCCCACCGCCGCCGGGTTCTGGGAAGAGTTCAATGCGGGAGACTCGTGCCAGCACTGGTGGTACACCGGGCTTCTCGAGGCATTCCGCGGCAAGTTCGACGGCACTCTCGGCGAGACACTGTTCCTCAGGTTCGAGCGCGCGGTCGACGATCTCTTCGGCGGACGGGAGATTTTCCCCTGCGACGTGTCCCACGGACACGGCACGGAGGCACCGCAATGACCACCGCGGGCGGGGACTTCCTGGCCAGAGAGAGGACTCTCTCGGGACTCGACCGCAACATCGTCACGGTTCTCGACTGGTTCGTGCTGGAGGGCGGCCAGCACGACGAGACGGCCCTCGGCGAGGAGAACCTCGACGAACTGGGGCTGCGAGGCGTCAGGTACTTCGTGGGCGAGCCCACCAGCGACCTCTCATCCGGTGACGTGCTGGAGATTGCCGCCATGATCACGGAGCATTCGCCCCTCGGGCCCGACGCATTGAGAGCTCTCGTGGCCCCTGCAGTCGATTCTCTCGGGCTCACTGACCCGAGACTGTTCGCCGAGTTCCCGTGCGGCGACGCCGCCGACATGTGGATCTGCCTCCGCCTCACCCAGCAGGACCTGCGCGATCCGGACATTCTCGATGCCCGCCTGCGCGCACTCACCGTGCTGGCCGACGCCGCCACCGGGGCACTGCAATGAAGTCGCCGGCCGCACGGGGAAGCAGGCACTGATGCCGTCGTGGTTCGGGGGTGGGTGCCTCGGGTGGATGATCGTGATCATCATGTGGTGCGTCATCGCGGTGGTGTTCCCCATCGTCATCATCGGGTGGATGATCATCCTCGGCGGGGTGTTCGCCGCGTTCGGCGGCGGTGGCGGCGACGGCTAGCGGGCCACGGAGGCCACGAACTGCTGCACGGCCGCCAGGTCGTTCGGCAAGTTGACCGTCCGCTCGGGCCGCTCGAGAAGATCCGAGAGGTGTTCCGGCAGTTGCGGACGCACACCCGTCGCCCTTTCCACCGCATCGGGGAACTTGGCGGGATGCGCAGTCGCCATGGTCACCATGGGCACGCCCTCGCGCATGTGCTCGCGCGCCGCCTTCACCCCCACTGCGGTGTGCGGGTCGATGAGCATGCCGGTCGTTTCGTGCACGGAGCGGATGGTCACCAGGGTGTCGTGGTCCGAGGCGCGCGAGGCGCGGAACACGGGGGCAATCCACTCCCCGTACTGGTCGGGTTCCACCAGGAGTGACCCGGTCTGGCGGAACCGGGAGAGCTGGTCCCGCGTCATCGCACCGTCGCGGCCGTTCATCTCGAACAGGAGTCGCTCGAAGTTGGACGACACCTGGATGTCCATGCTGGGACTGAGGGTGGGACTCACCCCGGTGGCCCGCATCTCGTGCGACTCGAAGAACCGGGTGAGGATGTCGTTCTGGTTGCTCGCCACCACGAGGCGCCCGATGGGGGCACCCATGCGCCTCGCTATCCAGCCGGAGAGGACGTTCCCGAAGTTGCCCGTGGGAACCGTGACGTCGATCTCTCCGCCCGCCCGGCGAGCCGCCTCCACGTAGTACACCACCTGCGCCATCACGCGCGCCCAGTTGATGCTGTTCACCGCGGAGAGGTTGTGCCTCCCGCGGAACGCCGCGTCGTTGAACATTGCCTTCACCAGGTCCTGGCAGTCGTCGAACGTCCCGTCGACCGCGACAGTGTGCACGTTGGGCGAGTCCACGGTGGTCATCTGGCGGCGCTGCACCTCGCTCACACGGCCGTGCGGGTAGAGGATGACGATGTCCACGTTGGCGCAGCCCCTCACGCCGTCGATCGCGGCGCTGCCGGTGTCGCCGCTGGTGGCGCCGACGATCATCACCCGTTCGTTGCGGGCGGTGAGGATGGAGTCGAAGAGGCGTCCCAGCAGCTGCAGCGCGACGTCCTTGAAGGCGAGTGTCGGCCCGTGGAACAGCTCCATCAACCGGTGCCCCGGCTCGAGGTCGACAAGAGGGACCACGTCGGGATGGCGGAACGTCGCGTACGCCGCGTCGCACAGCGCCCGGGTCTGGTCGGCGGAGAAGTCGTTGCCGACGTACGGCGCGAGCACGGCGGCGGCGAGCGCCGGGTACCCGTCGGGCAACTGTGCGGGGAGATGCGGCCACTCCTGCGGCACGTAGAGACCGCCGTCCGTGGCGAGACCGGCGAGGACGACGTCGGCGAACCCCAGCACCGGCGCCCCGCCGCGGGTGGAGACGTACCGCACGGGCCTACTCGCCGATGACCCGGAGCAGACCGGACGTGCGCCGCACGACCCCGAGGCCGCGGAACTCGCGCAGGCAGGCCTGCATGTCGGACTCGCGCGCGGTGTGGGTGATGAACACGAGCCTGGCGTCGGTGCCGATGCCCTCCTGCTCCGCGGCGCGGATGCTGACACCGTGCGCGGCGAAGATGCCTGTGATCGCGTGCAGCACGCCGGGCTTGTCCTCCACGTCGAGGCCGACGAGGTACTGGCTGCTGGTCTCGTCGATGGGCACGACCGGCACCCTGGCGAACGACCCGATGGTGCCGTGGGTGCCCTTGACGAGGTTCACCGCGGCGTCGATGACGTCGCCGAGCACCGCGGACGCCGTGGGGAACCCGCCGGCGCCGCGACCGTAGAACATGAGCGAGCCGACGGCATCACCCTCGACAAAGACCGCGTTGTAACTGTCGCGCACGCTGGCGAGGGGGTGTGTGAGCGGGACCATTGCGGGGTGGACGCGGACGGCGACGGAGTCACCCTGGCGCTCGGCGATGCCGAGCAGCTTCACCACGTACCCGAGGCGACGGGCGACGGCGATGTCGGCCGCGGTGATTCCGCTGATTCCCTCGTGGTAGACGTCGCCGGCCACCACGTGCGCGCCGAACGCGATGCTGGCAATGATGGCCGCCTTCGCACCCGCATCGAATCCTTCGACGTCTGCCGTGGGGTCGCGCTCGGCGAACCCCAGCCTCTGCGCCTCGGACAGGGCCGCCGAGTAGTCGGCGCCCTCCTCGGTCATCTTGGTGAGGATGAAGTTGGTGGTGCCGTTCACGATGCCCATGACGCGGCTGACGGGCTCGCCCCGCAGCGACTCGCGCAGCGCGCGCACCAGCGGGATACCACCGGCGACTGCGGCCTCGAAGAGAAGATCGGCACCGCACTCGTCTGACTGCGCCCACAGTTCGTGACCGACGTTGGCGAGGAGCTCCTTGTTCCCCGTGACGACGGGCTTGCCCAGCCTGAGCGCGCCGGAGATGAGTCCCCGAGCGGGCTCGATGCCACCGATGAGCTCCACCACGAGGTCAACATCGGGGGACTCCACCACGGCCTGCGCGTCGCGCACGAGCACGCCCTCGGCCAGGTTGACGTCGCGGGCCTTCGAGATGTTGCGAACCGCCACCTTGACGACCTGCAGGCGGATCCCGGTGCGGGCCTCCACGATGTCGGCCTGGCTCTCGACCAACTGGACGAACGCCGACCCGACGTTGCCGCAACCGAGGACGCCGATGCGCACCGTGCGTGAGGCCGAGGGAACCTGTGTCATAGAGGGAACAGCCTACGGCTGGCCCTGTGGACAACGGTGGGGATTTCTGCCCTGCCCGAGCGGGCAGGGCGGTTCACCACTCGTCGGGGTTCTCCCCGTCGTCGAATCCACCTTCCTCCGCCATCTCCTCGAAAGTCAGCCCGCACTCGGTGCAGCGCTGGTCCTCCCCGTATCCGATGACGGGCCCGCCGCACGACGGGCAGATGTCGATGTCCCGCATGTCAACCTCCTGTTCGGGCACACCGTACGGAATGCCTGTGCCCCGGTTGAAGGCACGGACGTCCTCAGACGTCGAGCCGGACGAGATCGTCGTAGGTCTCGCGCCGTACCACCAGGCGAGCCGCGCCTCCCGAGACGAACACCACCGCAGGACGCGGCACCTTGTTGTAGTTGCTCGACATGGAGTGGCCGTACGCGCCGGTGACGGGGGTGACGAGGAGGTCGCCCGGCCGCACGTTGTCGGGAAGTGCGGCATCGTCGATCAGCACGTCACCGCTCTCGCAGTGCTTGCCCACCACCCTCGCGCGCGCGGGTCGCGGGGCATCGGTGCGGGCGGGATCGAATGCCTCGTACTCGCTGCCGTAGAGCATGGGCCGGAGGTTGTCGCTCATCCCGCCGTCGACCGCGACGTAGTCGCGCACACCGGGGATCCTCTTCACGGTGCCGACCGAGTAGACGGTGACGCCCGCCGCGGCCACGATGCTGCGGCCCGGCTCCACGCGGACCACGGTGCCCGCCGGGAGGGACCGCGTTGCCGCACGTATGGCAACGGCCCACTGCTCCATGGTCGGGGCAACCTCGGGGTTCGTGTACGCGACACCCAGGCCCCCGCCGAGCGTCAACTCGGGGAGACCGGTCTCGACGGCGAGGTCGACCATCACGCGGCTTGCCTTCTCGAACAGGGCGGCATCCAAGACGTTCGAGCCGATGTGGCAGTGCAACCCCGTGAGCCTGACGGATGCGGACGCACGCGCCCGCGCTATCGCGGCACGCGCGTCGCCGTTGGCCAGATTGAAACCGAACTTCGAGTCGTCCTGGCCGGTGGACACGTACTCGTGAGTGTGCGCGTGCACACCCGGTGTGACTCTCAGGTGGATGTCGGGAACCGGCAGTCCTTCCGCACGGAGGGCGTCGAGCCGGTCGAGCTCGTCGAA
>RFZO01000109.1 GCA_009920715.1 Actinomycetota bacterium
TACCTGCGCCAGGCCCCCGTGCCCCACATCCAGTCCAACGAGCAGCTCCTCGAGCTGCTCACCGACCGCGTGGTCATCGACCGCACGGCGGACCCGTCCGTGTTCCCGCTCGGCGAAGGGGGCGGGTACGTCAACACGGTCAACGAGCTCCGCGACGACGGGGTGTCGTTCTCCGATGTGCAGGTCGGCGACATCGTGATCGTGGACCCCGCCGGCGCACTCGCGGGTGCGACGGGACCCGCCAGTCCCGTCGAATACGGCGTGCGACCCGTGGGGGACACCTCCGTGCCCGCGCGAGGCGCACCCCCGTGGCAGGCGGGTCTGCCGTCCGAGTTCGACGACAACCGTGGGTTCTACCGCGTGACGGCGGTGGCGGCGGACGCCCTCACCGTGTCCGGCGTGACGGACTTCTCCGGCCCGAGCGGGTCGGACGCGGTGTTCGGCGCACCCGGTCAGGAGTACGCCGTGCTCCCGACCATCCACGACCCTGCGGACCCCACGAACACGGAGGGCCAGATGGACCTCCGCCTGACACACTTCGCCAACGGGTCGAACTCCTACGCCGGGACGAGTGCCAGCATCGCCCCGTTCTCGTACCGCATCATCCGTCCGACGCGCACGGTGTCCAAGGACACCATCGACCTGGTGCTGTTCATCCGCGAGCGGATGCTGTCGTGGATCGAGGAGATCCAGGGTGCGTTCGATGCGACGAAGCAGGGGTCGTACTTCGTGTTCCAGCGGGACGAACACATCGCGGACGTCGGCAGCACGACCGACCCGACCGACGGCCTGGGCGTCCCGTCGAACCTGTACGTGACGGGCCTGTCGGGGCTGACGGGCGTGGCCCCGTTCGCCAACACGTCCGACTGCCTGTCCGTACTCGACCGCCGCTACTGGTGCCTGGACGTGCGCCTCGACAAGGAGGACCCGGTGGCCCTACCCGGTGAGCCGTACTCCTCGTTCGAGTCGGACAACTCGTCGGGCGGCACGTACGTCGTGGGGTCCGGTCGCCCGGTCGAACCCGACCGCATCGACGGGGTCCTGGACCGGACGGATCGACTCCGCAACCTGCGGTTCTCGTGGGTGCGGTATCGTGCCGACAGGGTCCGTGGAACTTTGCCCGCGATGGAGCGCCTGTCATCCGACAGGGACACCGCCCGCAGAGCCGCGAAGGACCTGGCAAACATCGAAGAATCCGAGGGCAATACCTGATGACGGACGACGAGAAAGAACGCCTGTTGCGGGACGCCGGTAAGTGGCGAGGGGTCGCCCCCGGCCACCGACCCGAGCCTGGGTTTGTCCGCCGCCAAAAGGACGCCCTCGGGAAGTTGGTCACCCTACTCGAGGCGCAGATCGCCCGCGACCAGGCGACGGTGGCGGTGCTCCAGGAGAAGATGAACCGACTGAAGCACGGCGGGGGGGTGTAGCGTGGCCGAGGAACGCTGGGGGACAGTCCAGGTCGGGATCCCCGCCGACCTAACGGCGGCAGCCGACTTCCTGAACTCCATCATCGAGTTCCTCATCTCCGTTGCGAACATCGCCCTGGCGACGCTCGAGGTCATAAAGGCCGTCCTCATCGGCCTGCTGGACCCCATCCGAGCCCTCATCGAACAGGTGCTCGCCGAGATCGAGGCGTTTCTCAACGACCTGAGGCAGATCGGAATCTACCTGACGTGGGACGACGCGGAGTACCCGTTCACGGACCTCATCGGCGGGTTCGGAGCCTACCAGACGCGGATGCTGGGGAAGTTGACGAACCGGGCCGACCCCACCCGGCCTGCGTTCTCCGAGCGGGCGGGCGTGTGCGGGGTGTTCCTGTATGCGGGTGTGAACCCCACGGGCATCTACACCATCATCGAACTCATCAACCTGTTGCTGAGGTTGTTCGGGGTCCGCCGCCGCACCCGTGGGTTCGCGACCCCGGTGGGGTTGACGGCGACGTACGGGGGGTCGGACATCGCCGCGTTCGGGAACCTCGCCAAGATCCTGGCCGGTGGTGACACCCCCGACGTCGCGAAGCTGCGGTGGACGCTCGCGGCCCCCGCATCCGTCGCAGGACCACTGCCGTTCATCCCGGCCCCACCGAAGTTCCTCGTCGAGGTGTCGGTGTTCGAGGACGGGTTCGGCATCGCGTACAACCTCCCCACCCCGAACGCGAACCAGGGGCGACAGACCTTCGGCGTCATCACCGACTCCGAAGGCGTGCCGTTTCGGCTCTACGGGGGGCAGACCCTCGGACTCGAGGACAGCCTGAAGTCTGAACTGTCGGGGACGCAACTGTCCATCCCCGGCGTGGGGGACGACGGGAAGCTGAAGTCGAACAACGTCACCGTCTACGCCTTCCGCGACTCGTCGGACACGTACCCCATCCCACTGTCCGCCATCACGGACAAGCAGGATGGCAAGCACCTGTTTCAGCGCACTTTCGTGTACGATGTCAACACGCTACTCGGCATCAACCTACTGTCGCCGGGACAACCGTTCCTGTTCCGCCTGCGGGCGGAAGACATGCCGTACAACGCGACGATCTCCGCCGGGTCGAACGGCAAGGTGGACATCACCCCCGACGACAGCCCGGCCAATGAGGTGTACGTCCGTGTCCGTGCGGTGGGTGCCGGGTACACCGCCGATGCCGACAACACCCTGAATGTCCCGATCTACTACCTCAACGAGGACACATTCAACGCGACGGGGACCGTCACGCCGGCCTACCTGACGTTCACGGGCGGGGACGGGTTCGGGCCGGTGTCCGAACCTGTGAAGGTGACCTTCCCGGCGTCGGGCACCGCCGAGTACCTGGACACGGTGACCGTCGCGGTCATCCTACTGCTCCTGTCCAGGTCGGACCTGCCCGTGCTCGTCGATCAGTCCGACGACATCGCGTACATCAAGGGTGTGCCCATGGACCTCGGGCTGTGGGGTGTGCTGCAAGCGGCGAATGGCGAAGAATCCACGCCGAGCATCGCGGCGCTCTACACCCTGAACGCGACCGACTACGGGCTGTGCCCCACCGGTCTCGAGACGCAGGCCCGTGGCATCATCCCCCTGTTCGGGGTGTCGACCACGGGTGCGACGGACGACCCGAAGACCCTGTTCGGGAGGGAGGACACCAGCCCCCAGTCGTTCAAGACGCGCATCCTGAACCTGGGGCGGCGGCTCGCCGAGTACTTCCTCGAACGGTCTGGACCCCCGACATCGTCCATCCTGGAGTTCATCGAGACCACGTCCCAGGTGTCCGGCACGGTGACGGGCGAGGATGGGGAAAGTGACACGCTGGACAAGACCCCCCTGCGCCTACTGACGTGGGGTCAGGTGTTCCCCGAGGTCGCCAAATACCCCCTCGGCGATGTCACCATCCTGGACTTCTTCAAGGGCAAGACCTCCTACTACGAGGGCACCAGCATCACCGGGATGTCCACCATCAGCGGGGTCGCCCCTAACCCGCTGTCCATCCCCGACAGTTCCGCGTCAAGGCTTCGCGCCTTGTATGCGGGCCTCCACTCGGTGGAGGTCACGCGCACTGTGGACACAGACACGGTCACCTACACCGACGGGACATACACCATGGTCGCGGGGGAGACCACCTTCACGACCGTCGATGTGGGTACGAACCCGTTGGCCAATGCGTCGAGTCTGTTGATCCGCAGGTCCCCCGGGTTCCTGCTGAAGGCACGGCGATCCACCGTCACGAATGCGGGGGGGTCCACCGGGTCGGCCACCTTCTCCGTGGCCGCAAATATCGGCCTGGGGACGGCGGACATGTCGCCCGTGGTGTATGCGGGCACCACCCCGTTCTACAAGCAGAGGTGGGATGTGGCCGCAGACGGGAAGGTCGTGTTCGTGCGGAACGGCCTCGTCCGGTTCCCCGAACTGTCGTCGGCGGTCGAACGTGTGTTGAGCTACGCTTCGTCGGCTGCCGTGAACCCCAAGAACCCCACGGGCGCGTGGTTGGCCATCCGCCTGTTCCCGCAGGGTCTACCCCCCGTCGAGGAGTTCCTCCAGAAGATCTCGGACTTCCTACAGGCGGTGTTGGACGGGCTTCAGGGCATCCTGGACGCCATCCTGGCGTACATCGACTTCATCGAGGCGCGCATCCTCGAGTTGGAGGCGCTGCTTCGGCGCATCCAGGCACTCATCAACCTTGCCCTGTCCCTGAACATCGGCGTCGGGGTGTCCGCCCTGCTCGTGACGTCCACGGGCACGGACGGGTTGGTGCGGGACTTCATGGGGGCCGAGAACTCACCCGATAGCAGCTCGGACGACCTGGGCATCGGGTTCACCGTCGTCGCAGGCGGCATACCCGCGTTCCTGTTCGACATCCTGTTGTCCCTGTTCCCGGAGGTGTGACATGGGTTTCGGTTGGTTGGGCACATTCCGGGCGGGTCAGTGGAACGCGTACCGGTCGTTCATCCTAAAGGAACGGGCGGACGCCACGTCCCGGCTCGCCGTCATCGAGGCGGAGATCAACCGCATCGGCCAGGTCACGGTCGAGTACCAGTTCGTGGCCGACGGGTCCGGCACCTGTTCCGAGGAGCGGGTGGGGTTCTCCGTGTCCCAGGGTTCGTCCCTCGAGAAGCTGATCCTCGCGTACACGGTCGCGGGCGGCAACCCGTTCGACATCTCCATGTTCCTGGTCCCGGACTCCGTGTCCCTGACCAACGACGATGACCCGGCATCCATCGTCCAGACCCAGCCCTACGGAGGCGTCGTCGCCCCGAAGACGGGCGACCCGGCGGTGGGGGCCACCTTCTATGAGGGCGGCCATCTGAACATCCTGAAGTACACGCCGGCCCGCACGAACAACCAGGACGCGCACGACTCGAACATGGCGTCGTCCATCTACCGGTCCAGGAAGTGGGTCGCCCAGGTCATCGACGAGCGCACCCACGCACTCGAGTCCCGCATCATCAAGCTGTGCGACCTGCGGGAGCAACTCGAGCAGGAGCGGGAGCTCATCGAGTCCACCATCGGTGGGACGGTCGACGGGTTCCCGTCGCTGGACCCGGACATCTACGACATAGATGCGACCCTGGCCCGCATCATCTCGAAGGTCGACTCCATCTTCTACACCGTGGACTCCGGCGGGTACGTCGTACGCATCCCGAACGAGGACGCCCTGGGCCGCAACCAGAACCTCATGACCGACATCCTCCCCGACGAGGACAACACCATCCTGTAGGGTGGCGGGCCTATACCCCCCGCCCGTTCGGAGGCCGCCCGCCGTGAACTTCCGTCGAACCCCGAACGCGACCCGAATCGCAGCGGCCTGGATGCGCCGCGCCCGCGAGACGCCCCGCGTGGTGGACCGCGTAAAGGCGTTCCTTGAGTCCCAGGGCGACAAGAAGGTGAAGTCCCCCAGTACCGGGAACGACATCCAGATCAGCACCCTGAAGTCGTCGGACGAGCCCGCGGACCAACGCCTGTTTCAGGAACTGTTGTCCAAGTGGTCCGGCGGCGGCGATGATGACGACGGGGATGGTTCCGAACCCGATGGGAAGGATCGTACCATCAAGACCAAGGCCAAACTGAAGGCGGTCGTCGACGACCTCGTCGAGGATGCGATGAACTTCGGCCTCACCGAAGAAGAGGCACGGGAGTACACGAAGGGACTCCAGGTAGGCGACGACGAGGAGGCCATCACGCAGGTCGAGAAGCACCTCAACAAGGCCATCGACAAGCGCGTCGAGGAGAACAAGGCGAAGGAGGAGGCCGCCAAGAAGCGCGCACTCCGCACGGACACCCCTGAGGCCCTCGACGGGTTCCGGCAGGAGATGTTCGACGCCGCGAAGGCGGTCGGGGTCCCGAATGTCCTGATCCAGAAGATCCTGACCCCCCTGGTCCTGGACGCGGGCGAGGATGTGGTCGAATCCGTGAAGGCCAACATCCAAAAGGCCATCGACGCACGGAGTGCCAAGATCGAACGGCGCAAGGATGTACGCGATAGGGCGGAGGCTACGGCCGATGCCGTCCGCGATGCACGCAACCGGTTGGAACGGGCCAAGAAGCGCGGGGACATAGCCGCAGTCTCCCGTGCGGAGTCCGACCTGTTCGAGGCTGAGGAACAGCATCGCAGCGCGGAGATGAATGTGTCCGATGTGGAGTCCGACGAGTACGCGGAGTACGAGGACAACGCCAGGGCAGATGCCGCGCAGGCGGAAGCCGACGCCGCGTCGGCCATGGACGAGATCGAGGACGCCCAGGCCCGCATCGCGGAGCTACGCGAGTCCGGGGACGAGGGCAGCGCCGGTGAGATCGCCACCCTGGAGGAGGCCATCCGGTCCGCCGAACAGCGGTTCGGCGAGGCCGGGTCGAAGGCCAAGGAGATCCGCCGTCAGTTGGCGTCGAAGGAAAAGGCGCGGAACCGTCGGTTGATGGAGGAGTCCAAGGCCCAGATGGATGCGTCGTGGGAGCGGTCCAAGAAGAACCGCGGGATGCTGCTGTTCGACGCCACGGGCAAGGCACACCGGTACGACCCATCCCCGACCGATGCCGTCTACGAGTACATGATGACCCTGCTGGGCGAACGGGTAGAGGAACGAGCACTGCCGGACATCGACAAGACCCCCTCCCGTGACGGGTTCGACGACACGGAATCGGATGACGACTGGACGGGGAAGGGCAAGGGGAAGGGCGGACCACCCACAGGGCCGACGAAATCCGGTCGCCCCCGCAACCCCGACGGGTCTTCACCCGGAGGCAACAGCGAGGACACCTACGGGCCTGGGGAGTTCTGGAGAACGGACTCCGGGAAGTGGTCTGCCAAGAACCGTCGCGGTGAAATCGATACATTCGACAGGCAGAACCGCGCGAGGGAGTACGCCAAGACGGCGTCCCGCGTCGCCAGTCGATACCTGCGGGGCGAGTCATGAGCGTGGACATCCGCCTGGCGCACCCGTGCCCCCACCTCATCCTCGAGGAGGTGGTCGCGCT
>RFZO01000110.1 GCA_009920715.1 Actinomycetota bacterium
TCAGTGGTAGAGCAACCGCCTTGTAAGCGGTAGGTCGTGGGTTCAATCCCCACATTCGGCTCCGCACGACAGAACCCATTATTTGCGCGGTTTTGAGTGGTGTCGGCGTGGGGGATGCCCCGTCACCGCCGAAAATGCCCACTACCGTGGTCGGCGACCACGAGAACCCAGGAGGTCATCTCATGAGCCAGCAACGCCCCCGCGGATCCCGCCCCTCCATGCCCATGCCGAACACCGGCACCATGGGTGCGGTCGTGGCCGTCGTCGCCCTGGTCCTGGGCTTCCTCATCCTCCGTGACGTCCGCAACGACGGCGGGTCCACCGTGACCCCAGGCGGCGGTGCCGGCCAGACCACCGACACCACTGTGCCGGCCGACCCGAACAACACCACCGCCACCACCCCTGCGCCGTTCAACCGCGGTTCGTTCAAGATCCAGGTGGCGAACTCGTCCGGCATCGCGGGAAGCGCGGGCAAGCTCACCACCGACCTGCAGGCGGTGAACTTCGTGGTGCAGCCCGCACTGAACGTGGCACCGGGAACCCCGAAGCGGGCAAAGACCGGCGTCTTCTATCTCGCCGGGTGCGAGCAGGGCGCTGCCGACGTGGTGGCTGTGCTCGGCGGCAATGTCGACACGGGAGCCATGCCCAGCCCGGTGCCGCTCGAGACCGGGTCCCTCGGTGAGGCCTGCGTGCTGATCCTGCTGGGCCAGGATCTCTCGAACAAGCCGCTGCCCGGTGTCACCGGCACACCTAACGGTGGTGCGGCAACCACCACCACCGCCCCGCCCGCGGGCTGAGCCGCGGTCACTTGTTGCTGCGCAACCCGCGCAGCAGTTCAGTGACGGTCTCCTCAAGGCACTTCATCGTGCGCTGCATCGAATCCTCGCGACCGTGCAGAGCCGTGAGCGAATGCGCGTTGACATCGCGCACAAGCGATCGGTCAAGTGACGGGTCGATGTCACCCACCACCGTGAGCATGGCTGTCCCGGCCTCGCGCGCGTAGTCGGCGACGCTGCCCACCACCTTTCCGTCGAAGCTGGTCTCGTCCAGCAGGCCCTCGCCGGTGATGACCAGGTCGTGGTCGCGCACCGCCTCGTCGAAGCCGGTCTCCTCGGCGACGATGTCGAACCCCGGCATCAACGTGGCGCCGAGTGCGGCGAGCGCCCCGGCGAGGCCGCCCGCTGCGCCGCTGCCGGGAATTGATGCGATGTCGATGCCGTGCTCGCCGCGGTACACCTGTGCGAGCCGCTCGAGCCGGCCGGTGAGAAGGCGCACCTGTGCGGGTGTCGCGCCCTTCTGCGGCGCGAACACTTCAGCCGCGTCGACGAACAGCGTGTCCACGTCGCACGCCACCAGGAACTCCACCGCCTTCAGGCGCGTGGGTGTGCCGATCGCGCGGAGCGCGCCGTAGCCGCCGTCGGTGGTGGCGGACCCGCCGAGGCACACGATGATCTTCTTCGCGCCGAAGTCGAGCGCGGTGTCGATGAGTTCGCCCGTGCCCTGGGTGCTGGCCGCCACCGGGTCGTTCCCGTCCGCTCCGCCAACGAGGGCGAGACCCGATGCCCGCGCCATCTCGATGACGGCGACACCGTTGCTGAGCCGCCACTCGGCCACCACCGGGTCACCGAGAGGACCGGTGACCGTGGTGCGACGGTTCGCCCCGCCGAGGATGTCGAGGGTTCCCTCGCCGCCGTCGGCCATCGGCATCTCGGTGCAGTCGATGCCGAGTTCCCAGCAGGCGTGCCCGATCGCCGCGCACGCCTGGGCGGCGGTGAGGGTGCCCTTGAACTTGTCGCTCGCCGCCAGAACCCGCACGCGGTTCACGATACGGGCGGGTGGCGAATCCCTAGTAAATCGGTAGGGTTTGGCGCATGGCCGTGACCGTTCGAATCCCCACCACCATGCGCCCGATCTCCGGTGGGGCATCCACCGTCGAGGTGGAGGGTGCAACCCTGAAGGAAGTGCTCGACGCGCTGAACGCACAGCACAACGGGTTCGGCGAGAGGCTGTTCGACGCGAACGGCGAGCTGCACAAGTTCGTGAACATCTTCGTGAGCGACGACGACGTCCGCTACCTCCAGGGTCTCGACACCCCGGTCAAGTCGGGCGACACCGTCTCGATCATCCCGGCGGTCGCCGGCGGCTTCTAGCCGCAGCGACTCGAGCAAGGCCCCGGCCGGGCAGAACTCCTGTGCACCCAGCCGGCAGGGCGGGGTAGTGGGATTAGCAGTCTCCTCGGTAGAGTGCTAGCGCTCGGCCCAGCCGAGTGACAACCCCTAGCGAAACCCCCACACCTGGAGGAAAGACCATGGCAAAGCTCATTGCGTTTGACGAAGAGGCCCGTCGCGGCCTGGAAGCCGGAATGAACAAGTTGGCCGACGCGGTGCGCGTCACCCTCGGACCCAAGGGCCGCAACGTCGTGCTGGAGAAGAAGTGGGGCGCCCCCACCATCACGAACGACGGCGTGTCCATCGCAAAGGAGATCGAGCTCGAGGATCCGTACGAGCGGATCGGTGCCGAGCTGGTGAAGGAAGTCGCCAAGAAGACTGACGACGTCGCCGGAGACGGCACCACCACGGCAACCGTGCTCGCGTGGACGATGGTGCGCGAGGGACTGCGCAACGTCGCTGCCGGCGCGAACCCGATGACCCTGAAGAAGGGCATCGAGGCCGGCGTCGCCGCCGCGATCGAGTCGATCAAGGCGCTCGCGAAGGAAGTGGACTCGAAGGAGCAGATCGCCCAGGTCGCGTCCATCTCGGCCGCGGACACCGAGATCGGCGGCATGATCAGCGAGGCCATCGACAAGGTCGGCAAGGACGGCGTCATCACCGTCGAGGAGAGCCAGACCTTCGGCATGGAGATGGATCTCGTCGAGGGCATGCGCTTCGACAAGGGCTACATCTCGCCGTACTTCGTGACCGACCCGGACCGCATGGAGGCCCAGCTCGACGACCCGTACGTGCTGCTCGTCAGCACCAAGATCTCGAACGTGCGTGACATGCTGCCCGTGCTGGAGAAGGTCATGCAGAGCGGCCGTCCGCTCGTCATCATCGCCGAGGACATCGAGGGCGAGGCGCTCGCCACGCTCGTCGTCAACAAGATCCGCGGCACCTTCAAGAGCGTCGCGGTGAAGGCACCGGGCTTCGGTGACCGCCGCAAGGCGATGCTGCAGGACCTCGCCATCCTCACCGGCGGCCAGGTCATCAGCGAGGAGGTCGGCCTGAAGCTGGAGAACGCCACGCTCGACCTGCTCGGCCGTGCGAAGCGCGTGGTCATCACCAAGGACGAGACCACCGTCATCGAGGGTGCGGGTGCGGAGGCCGACATCAAGGGCCGCATCAACCAGATCAAGACCGAAATCGAGAACACCGACTCCGACTACGACCGCGAGAAGCTGCAGGAGCGCCTGGCCAAGCTGTCCGGCGGTGTCGCCGTGCTGAAGGTCGGCGCCGCCACCGAGGTGGAGCTGAAGGAGAAGAAGCACCGCATCGAGGACGCCGTCAGCACCACCAAGGCTGCCATCGAGGAGGGCGTCGTGCCCGGCGGCGGTGTCGCACTGCTCCGCGCGCAGGCAGCGGTGAACGCCGCGGCCGAGAAGCTGTCCGGTGACGAGGCAACCGGTGCCCGCATGGTCGCCCGCTCGCTCGAGGGCCCGATCAAGCAGATCGCCGAGAACGCCGGCATGGAAGGCGGCGTCGTCGTCGAGAAGGTGAAGTCGCTGAAGGGCAACGAGGGCCTGAACGCCGCCACCGGCGAGTACGAGGACCTCGTGAAGCTCGGTGTCATCGACGCGGCCAAGGTCACCCGTTCCGCGCTGCAGAACGCGGCGTCGATCGCGGCACTGTTCCTCACCACCGAGGCTGTCATCGCCGACAAGCCGGAGGAGGCCTCGCACGCCGGGCACGACCACGGCGGCATGGGCGACTTCTGACAGAACCTGTCCGATCGGAGAGGCCCCGCGGTTCGCGCCGCGGGGCCTTTTCGTTGCACGGCACACCGTTAGCCTGAGCAACCGTGCCCGCACCCGTCGCCCTCGTCTCCTGCGCCGGTGCGCGCGACAACGACACTGACCTCGACCTCATCGTGCGCGCCCTCGGCGACAGGGGCCGCGTGTGCGAGGTGGTCGACTGGGACGACGCATCAGTCGACTGGTCGCGTTACTCCACGGCGATCGTCCGGTCCCCGTGGGACTACCACCGCAGGTACGACGAGTTCCTCGCCTGGGTGGACCGCGTGTCGGCTCTCACCGTGCTGCACAACCCCGCGGGGATCATCCGGTGGAACACCGACAAGACGTACCTCGCAGAGCTGGGGGAGGCGGGCATCCCCGTGATCCCCACCACCTACGTGCGCGGCGCGGAGGACCTGGTGCTCGCGAACGACCTCATCAAGGGTGACGTGGTGGTGAAGCCCACTGTGAGCGCGGGCTCCAACAACACCGAACGCCACAGATCGGCACCGGCCGCTGCCGCCGCGCACGTCATGTCGCTCGTCGACGCGGGGATGACGGCGATGGTGCAGCCGTACCAGCGCTTCATCGACGACAACGGCGAGACGGGGATGCTGTATTTCAACGGCGAGTTCAGCCACGCGTTCCGCAAGGGCGCGATCCTCGCGACGGGGGAGAACACGAAGAACGGTCTTTACGTGGTTGAGGACATTGGCCCGCGCGCCGCCAGCGAGGCCGAACGCGAGCTGGGTGACGCGGTCATCGGGCACGTCACCGCGCGGTTCGGCACCGCACCGCTGTACGCGCGGGTGGACGTGGTGCGCGGCAGCATCGGCGCGCCCGTGCTGATGGAACTGGAGCTCGCGGAACCGTCGCTGTTCCTGCACACCGACCCGCAGGCGCCGGCCCGCTTCGCCTCCGCCGTGGTGGCCAGGCGCTAGGTAGGTTGGGTCCATGAGCGAAGCGATGTCCCCCTCGGTCGGAATGGCCGTGCTGCACCTGTTCTGCAAGACCACCCCGGCGTTCGACGGCGAGGCGCTGGTGAACGGCGTGAAGTCGGCGGAGAACGCCGGTGTCACGGTGGTGACCGTGGCGATGCTCGGCCACAAGGCCGACCTCGCCGTCATGGCGCTCGCCTCCGACATGCGCGACCTGAAGGCGCTGCAGACGGTGGTGCAGCACTCCGGTCTCTCGGTCGTCGACTCGTACGTGTCGCTCACCGAGGTGTCGGAGTACGCCAAGGGAATGCCCGAGGCCATGCTGAACGCGCGCCTGTATCCGGAGCTCCCGCCTGCAGGGAAGAACGCGTGGTGCTTCTACCCCATGTCGAAGCGCCGCACCCCCGGCCAGAACTGGTTCACGCTCGAGTTCGACCGGCGCAAGGAACTGATGGAGGAGCACGGCAAGAGTGGCCGCGCGTTCGCCGGCAGGGTCATCCAGCTGGTCACGGGTTCCGCCGGTCTCGACGACTTCGAGTGGGGCGTCACCCTCTTTGCGGTGCACCCCGACGACCTGAAGGAAGTGGTGTACACCATGCGCTTCGACGAGGCATCGGCCGAGTACGCCGAGTTCGGCGCGTTTTACGTGGGCATGGTCACCCCCGTTGCCGAGCTCGTCAACCAGGTCTGATTCCCCCGGCCACGCGATGGGCACGGAGCTCCTCTTCCTGCGCGATGCGTACCTGCGCACGTGCGACGCGGTTGTTGCCGAGGTGCGCGCCGGTGACGACGGCCGCACGGGAGTGGTGCTCGACCGCACCGTCTTCTACTACACGGGCGGCGGCCAGCCCCACGACACGGGGTCCATCAACGGGAGCCCGGTGGTCGACGTGCGCAAGGACGGCGACGTCGTCGTCCACTGGCTGATGTCGGGCGCCGCGGCACCGTCGCCCGGGGACACCGTCGCGTGCGAGATCGACTGGGAGCGGCGTCACCGACTCATGCGCACGCACACGGCGATGCACGTGCTGTGCGGCGTGATCTGGAACGAGTGGAAGGTGCCGGTGACAGGCGGGAACATGGAGCCGCTCTCGGCCCGCATGGACTTCGAGTTCGACCCGCTGCCCGAGGGTTTCGCCGCCCGGGTCGAGCAACTGGTGAACGAGGCGGTCGCGCGGGACCACCGCATCGAGGTGTCGTTCCTGCCGCGCGACACAGCCGTCACCGACGAGGACCTCATCCGCACGAAGGTGTCGCTCATCCCCGAGTCCGTCACGGAGATTCGTGTGGTCGACATCGTCGGTCTCGACAAGCAGGCCGACGGCGGCACGCACGTGGCGTCCACGAAGGACGTCGGCACGGTGCGTGTGGTGAAGATCGAGAACAAGGGCAAGGGCAACAAGCGCGTGCGCGTGGAGATCTCCGACTAGCGTCGTCACGTGTCGCTGGCGGAGTTCTTCGGTTTCGTCGCCGCGGCTCTCGGTGTCCTGCAGGCGCTGCCGCAGACGCTGCGCGTGCGCCGTCTCGGGCACGGCAGGGGCGTCAGCCTGGCGATGTGGCTGATGATGACCGGTTCCAGCTCCGTGTGGCTGGGGTACGGCCTGCGCATCGGGTCACCGAGCCTGATCGCGAGCACCGTCGCGACCGGCGCGATGAACATGACGGTGGTGCTCGCCCTCACCGCCGGGCGCGGCGGCATGCTGCTGCGCATCCTCCCCGTCTTCGCGGCGGGAAGTACGGTCACGGCTCTCGCACCAGGGTGGATCGTCACGCCCGTGCTGTACGCGATGACCCTCTCGCGGATGCCGCAGGTGGTGAGGTCGTGGAAGTCGCGTCGCGACGGGGTCACCGGGTCGGCGGTGTCGCTGGGGTCGGTGGCAACGAGCATGGCGTGCCTGCTGTGCTGGGAGGCGTACTCCATCCTCCTCGCAAGTCCCACACTCGTCGGCACCACCACGGTGGCGCTCTGCACCAACATCGCGGTCGCGTGGCTGGAACTGGGCAACAGGTCAT
>RFZO01000012.1 GCA_009920715.1 Actinomycetota bacterium
CCGCCGTACGCAAGATCCATCTCCACGGTGCACCCCGCGCCCCGCGGGACCACCCGCACCGTCATGGTCCAGGACGAGTGCGCGCGGGTGGGCACCTCGCGCCGCTCGAACACCACGGTGACCGTGCCATCGGGTGCCGTCTCCCGCACCGTGCGCACCATCCTCAGGCGCTTCGACCTGGCGAACGGGCCCACCTTCGCGCGCAGCTCCACGTTCCATGCGGTCCCGTCCCCTTCGTCCGACCTCTCGAGGCCGTGGATCATCGGCATCCATTCCGGGTAGCACGACAGGTCCTCGACCAGTGGCACCACGGACGCCACCGGGGCATCCAGCGCGAGGGTGGAGGACGTCCTCATTCGGTGTCCGCGGGCTCGCCGAACGCACGGCCGAGAAGGCGGCCGAACCTCGGCTTCTCCTCGTCGCCGTCGTACTCCACGATGCGCCCGAGCCGCGGTGACCACGGAATGGCCTGGGTCTCGTCGGGATCGACCGTTTCCGCACCTTCCTCCCCGGTGGCGGGAGGCTCGGCAGAATCGTCCCCGTCGCCGAGTTCGCGGCGCAGCGACTCGAACAGTGAGGGAACGTCCTCCTTCGCCTTTGCCGCGCGCTTCCCGGGAGGCGGCGATGCCGCCCTCTTGCGTCCCTTGGAGCGGGGTTTGCCGCCGCCGCCCGTTGCGTCGTCCCCGTCCGGTGCGTCCTCGTCCGTGCGGGAATCGAACTCCGACGTGCGGAACAGCTTGGGGGTCGGGTCGCGCCTGTCGTCGAGCGTCCACCCGTGGGGAACAGTGAGCGCGTTCGCGTGACGGCGGCACAGTCGACCCGTGATCTCGCGCTCGCCGACGGTGATGACGTTCACCCACACGGTGAGGCTGGCCCTGTCGATCCCGTACGACGCACCCGCGGCGGCACCGCAACCGGGGCGTTCGCACAAGTTCCTCACGCGCCCAAGGTAGTGGCGCGGGACTGTGGTGGTGGGCGATACGGGACTCGAACCCGGGACCTCTACCGTGTGAAGGTAGCGCTCTAACCAACTGAGCTAATCGCCCTTGCGGGAACACAGAGGCTAGCGAGAACAGCCCCCAAACCGCCACGCCGGGCAACCCGCGGGGCGCACCCGCCGTGCCTCAGTACCCCGCGCGGGGGTCGATGAGTCCGATCAACGGCTCGCCGCCGAGATACCTGCGCACGTTCTCGCGGATGCGCTCGGACAGCAGCGGCACGGCCATCTCCGGGGTGTTGCCCACATGGGGCGTGATGATGCAGTTCGGCATCCCCCACAGCGGGTGACCGTCGGGCAGGGGTTCGGGGTCGGTCACGTCCAGTGCCGCCCCGCCGATCACGTTGTTGGCGAGAGCCCACACGAGGTCGTCGGTGACGATGTGCGCGCCACGCGCGACGTTCACCACCCACGCATGGTCCTCCATCACCTCGAACTCCGCACGGCCGATGATGCCGCGCGTCTCGTCGGTGAGCGACAGCGCGAGCACCACAAGGTCCGCACCGACAAGTGCGTCGACCAGGTTCTCGGTGCCCACCACCTCGTCGGCACCCTCGATGTGCTCGACGTTGCGGCGCACAACCGTGATGCGGCACCCGAACGGCGACAACAGGCGGACGAGCGACTCGGTGATGCCGCCACCGCCGAGAACCGTGACCCGCGCGCCCAGCAGGTTGCGCCCGGCAGGCCCGGTCCAGCCCGTGGCGCGCGCGTACGCGGCCACGTTGCGCATGCCGGCGAGCGCGAGGGCGAGCACGTGCTCCGCCACCGGCTCGGCGTACACACCCTTGCCGCACGTCCACGTGCGCGAGGAATCGACGATCGGGGCGAAGTTCTCGACCCCCGCGAACGGCACCTGCACCCAGTCGATGTGCGGGTTCTCCTCCAGCAGACGGGCGAGGCCCGCCGCATCTCTGGCGGCCGTCCACACCACTGCCGTGGCCTCCGTGGGTCCGGTGACCGTTGCCCCACCGTCGGTCACCGCGTCGGTCACCCACGCGGGCGAGCCCGCGGGCTGGACGGTGACGGAACGGGTACTCGGGGGCTGGTCCATGCGGAAGAACGATACGGCGCGGCGCGTCCTGCGCCGAACCCGTCAGGAACCGCCGGTGAGAGTGGCGGCGATGTCGCTGGAGGAACTGCCCGAACGGCGCAGCACGACCGCGACGAACCACAGGGACGCCATCGTGACGACGAAGAGGATCATGGCCCCCACACCCCAGAACGGTTTGATCGTGCTGCGGGTGGCGCCGAGCAGGGCAACGGGGAACGTGGTGGAGCCGGCCTCGGAGATGAGCGTGGAGATCACGGCGTTGTCCAGACACAGCGTGAACGAGAGCAGTCCGCCCGCGACGAGCGCGGACGAGATGAGCGGGAGCGTGATCTGGCGGAAGGTGCGGGCGGGGGTGGCACCCAGGTCGGCGGCGGCCTCCTCGAGCGCTTCATCCAGGCCGTCGAGACGGGCACGCACGATCAGCGTGACCACCGCGCTCGCGTAGAGGGACTGGCCGACCCACAGCTTGTTGATGCCGCCGTTGAACGGCCCCCACCCGTCGGTGAAGAGGGTGCCGACCAACGGGAGATCGGCGACCCTCGGGAACCACGTGGCGAGGGCGATCGCATCCATGATCTCGGGCGTCACGAGGATGAGGAAGAGGACGCCCATGAACACCTTTGTCCACGCGCCGGGACGGCGGGCCAGTGCGACGCCCGCGAGCCCGCCGATGACGACGGCGATCACGGTGGCCCCGAATGCCGCGATGAACGAGTTGCGGATGGCATCGCCGACACCGGAGAACTCGAAGACGTCCCGGTAACGGTCGGTCACCGCCCAGTTCAGCATGACGGCCGCGGAGAACCCGACAGGCCCGATCCAGTTGACGGCCCGCGGCGGCAGCGAGGTGAACCTGCGCAGGGCGGCACGCACGACGAGCGCACCCGCGATGACGAGGGCACCCCGCACCAGCACGGCCCATGCCACGGCGGAATCGAAGAGTTCCCCCCACCACTTGGTGCTGAAGTGACCCGACCAGATCGTGAAGGACTGCCCGCGGTTGAACGAGTGGACGAACACGAGGATGATCGGCACGAAAAGGAACACGAGCACGAGAACCGTCCACGCGGCCAGCAGGATCCGCTCCGGCTCGCGCACGCCCGAGGTGCGCCCGCCACCCTTCGCCCCGTCGGACATGGCCCGCTCGTGGATACCGCGGCGCACCCGCTCCGCGACAGGCGCGAGAAGGCCGAACACGCGCGGCAGCAGCCACACCACCGCCGCACCGACCACAAGCGTG
The DNA here is from genome assembly GCA_009920715.1 of Actinomycetota bacterium. Taxonomy (GTDB): domain Bacteria; phylum Actinomycetota; class Acidimicrobiia; order Acidimicrobiales; family Ilumatobacteraceae; genus UBA2093. Next base: position 3,292 of record RFZO01000012.1, read on the forward strand.
AGCAGCACCGCAACGATCATCAGCACCGCCATGGCGGACCCGAGCGGCCAGTTCTGGGCGCCGCCGAACTGCGACGCGATTAGCGCACCGATCATGTTGCCCTTCGCACCGCCGAGAACGGTGGCCGCGACGTAGTCACCGCACATCGGGATGAACGTGAGCAGGACACCCGCCACGATCCCCGGTCCGGCGAGAGGGAGTGTGACCCCGGTGAAGGTGGCGATGCGGCCGGCACCCAGGTCCTTGCTCGCCTCCCGCATGCGGACGTCGATGCGGTCGAGCGCCACGAACAGCGGAAGGATCATGAAGCCGAGGTAGTTGTAGACGACCGCGATCTGGACGGCGAGAGAGGTCTCCAGCACCTGGATGCCGTTCTCCCCCACCCACCCCAGGTCCATCAGGAACTTCGACAGCGAACCGTTCGGGGCGAGCGGGATGCGCCACGCCACCGTGCGGATGAGGAAACTGGTGAAACTGGGCACCACGACGAGGGCGAGGATCACCGCCCGCCACCGTTCCGACACTTTGAACGTGGCGTAGTAGGCCACCGGCAGGCCGATCAGCACGCACAGGGCAGTGGCGATGACGGATATCCGCAGGGTCCCCTTGAAGACGGTGAAGAAGGTCGCGTCGAACACCTGCGAGTAGTTCGCGGTCGTCAGTCTCGTCAGGTCGACCGGCAGGAGGAGCGAGGTGTCCTTGGTGCCGAACGAGTAGTAGACGATGTAGGCGATCGGGACGACGAAGAACAGCGCGTACCAGATGATGGACGGGAGCGCGAGGGCGAACCGCGGCCCCCGCAACCTCCTGCGCCGTCCTGTGGCGACCGTCCCGGTCACCTGGTCAGGCCCCGGCCTTCGCCTTGGTCTTGTTGAGGATGTCGACGAGGCGGTCGAGGGCCTCGTTCATCTCCTGGGCCTCCATGGTCTTCACCTGCTCGTCGCTGAAGAAGATCATGTCGGGCTTCTCGAGGTCGGGTGCGAGCTCCGAGAGCAGCTGCTCCATGTTCTTCATGCCCGTGTGGTAGCCGTGGTACGACAGGTCCTGGATGGAGATCTCGGGGACGAGCTCCCAGTTGATCCACGCGTGCGCGGCCTCCGGGTTGGGGGCACCCACGGGGATCGCGTAGGTGTCCATGAAGATCTGCGTCTTCGGCCCGGGCAGCACCCACTTCCAGTCCTCGGGGTTGCCGCCGGCGTCAGCGATGCGCGAGTAGGCCTGACGGGCGTCGCCCGTCCACGCGACCGCGATGGAGTACGCACCCTCCGCGATCTTGGTGCTCGGGTAGCTGTCGAACGCCTTGATGTGCTGGCCGAGAGTGTCCACCAGGTACTTCTCCGCCGCGTCGAGGTCGGCGGCGTCGGTGGTGTTCGCCGACTTGCCCTGCGACCAGAAGTAGGGGCCGCAGAAGTCCCATGCTGCGTCAATGACCGAGCAGTTGCCGCTGGCCTCGTTCTCGCATGCGTCGAGGAAGTCGGCCCACGTCGCGAGGTCGCGGGTGATCTTCTTGGTGTTGTACAGGAACCCGGCGCTGCCCCAGTCCTTGCACACCACGTACTCGTCGTTCGGGTCCCACGGCTGGCCGACGTAGTTGGCGTCGAGGTTCACGATGTTCGGGAGCAGGTCCTTGTTCAGCTTCTGGAGCAGGCCCTTCTCGATCATCTGGGGAACGTACGGGCCGGTGGGGACCACGATGTCGAACCCGCTCTGGCCGTTCGAGGCGGAGAGCTTGGTGATGAGGTCCTCGTTGCTCGCGTAGTAGTCGACCTTCATCGTGACGCCGAGGGTTGACTCGGCGAGCGCACCGACGATCGCAGGGTCGTTGTAGTCGCCCCAGGTGTACATGGCGAGCGCCCCGCTCGACTTGGCTATCTTGCGGCTCCATTCGCCGGTCGCCTTGCCCTCGAGCTCGGTCCAGTCGCCGCCGCCCGAGGATGCGGGCGCGGTGGTGTCGCTGCCCACGGACCCGCTGTTGCCGCAGGCCGCAGCCACGATGGCAAGACCTGCGGTGGCCGTTCCCGCCCGCAGGAACGCGCGGCGCGACAGCTGCTCGCGGAAGCTGTGCGGGGCCAGGATTCTGATCGGCTTGTCCATGGTTTCTTCTCCTCTGTGGATTGGATCTCTCAGTGCTGGTCCTCGGCCAGCACCACGTCGGCCTGGCGGGCCGAGAACAGGTAGACGTCGTCGGCGCTCCATGAGCACCATACGTTGTCGCCCACGCCGAACCGGCGCGACTCGAGGCGGGGGGTGAGCACCAGCAGGTCCCGCTCGCCCACGGTGACCACGTACTGCAGCACGTCGCCGAAATGCGACACCCCTGCCACGGAGCCCCGGCACGAGTTCTCGTTGCGCTGCGGCTGCTCGGCGGCGAGGTGGATGCACTCAGGCCGCACCGCGGGCAGGGCCGGCTCCCCGTTCGGCACGTCCTCCTCCGGGCGCGAGGCCACGAACACGGTGCCGTCGTCGGCGAGGGCGCCGTCCTCGGTGGCGGTGCCCGTCCAGAAGTTGTTGCGGCCGATGAAGCCCGCCCGTCGAGCATGATCGCGATGCGGTCGCTCATGCTCATGGCCTCCTCCTGGTCGTGGGTGACGAACACGAACGTGATCCCGAGACGGCTCTGCAGCAGCTTCAGCTCGATCTGCATCTCCTCGCGCAGCTTGCGGTCGAGGGCGCCGAGCGGCTCGTCGAGGAGGAGCACGCTGGGACGGTTCACGAGTGCGCGCGCCACAGCGACCCGCTGCTGCTGGCCACCGGACATCTGCCGCGGCTTGCGGCCGGCGAGCTTCGTCATCTGCACCATGTCGAGTGCCTCGGCCACCCGCTCGGCGATCTCGGACTTGGGCACGCCCTTCTGGCGGAGGCCGTAGCCGACGTTCTCGGCGACCGTCATGTGCGGGAAGAGCGCGTAGTGCTGGAACACGGTGTTCACGTCGCGCTTGTACGGCGGGACCCCCTGCACCTCCACGCCGTTCACGAGGATGTGCCCCGCGTCGGGCTGCTCGAACCCGGCGAGCATGCGCAGGGTGGTGGTCTTGCCGCAGCCGCTGGGGCCGAGGAGCGAGAGGAACTCTGCAGGTCTCACCTCGAGGTCGAGGTTGTCGACGGCGATGACGTCGCCGTAGCGCTTCGTCACGCCGACGAGCTGGACTGACCCGCGCTCCCCTGTCACTCCCACCTCCCGTCAGAGAACCTCGGGAAAGCATAGGCAGACCGCGCGGTCACGGATGAACCGGTGGCGCGGGCGCAAGAATGGGCGGATGCCCCGCTCTCTCGATGACCTCGCGCGTCGTCACCTGTGGGGACACTTCACCCGGCTCTCCTCGGTGCAGAGGGACGGCCTCCCCGTGATCACGCGCGGCGAGGGCCCCCACGTCTGGGACTCCACCGGGAAGCAGTACCTCGACGGCCTGAGCGGGCTGTTCACCGTGAACATCGGGCACGGCAGGGCGGAACTCGCAGCGGCCGCCGAGAAACAGACGCGGGAACTGTCGTACTTCCCGCTGTGGAGCTTCGGCACCGAGCCGGCGATCAGGCTGGCCGGACGCCTGGCCGAGCTGGCGCCGGGCGACCTGAACCGCGTGTTCTTCACGACGGGCGGCGGCGAGGCCGTGGAGTCGGCATGGAAACTGGCGATGCAGTACTTCGCCGCCATCGGGCAGCCGCAGAGGCGCAAGGTCATCAGCCGCGACTACGCCTACCACGGCACGTCGCTCGGCGCGCTCTCGATCACCGGCATCCCCGCGTTGCGCGAGCCGTTCGAGCCGTTGCTGCCGACGGCCGTGAAGGTCCGCAACACGAACAGCTACAGGTGCGGCGCGTGCGCGGCCGCGGGGGCATGCACGCTGGACTGCGCCGACGACCTGGAGCGCCGCATCATCGCCGAGGGCCCCGAGACGGTGGCGATGGTGATCATGGAGCCGGTGCAGAACACCGGCGGCACACTCGTGCCCCCTGAGGGGTACTGGCGGAAGGTTCGCGAGACATGCGACAGGCACGGCATCCTGCTCGTGTCGGACGAGGTCATCTGTGCCTTCGGGCGGCTCGGCCACATGTTCGGCAGCGAGCGGTTCGGGTACGTGCCCGACATGATCACGTTCGCGAAGGGCGTCACCAGCGGCTACTCGCCTCTCGGCGGTGTCATCGTGAGCGACCGGGTGGCGGCCCCGTTCGTGGAGGAGCCGAGCCGCACCTACATGCACGGACTCACCTTCGGTGGGCACCCCGTGGGGTGTGCGGTGGCGCTCGCCAACCTCGACATCATCGAGAACGAGGACATCTGCGGCAACGTGCTGCGCCACGAGGAGCTGTTCGACGACGTGATGGCCTCGCTGGGCGAGCTGCCGATCGTCGGGGACGTCCGCGGGTGCGGCTACTTCCGCGTGGCGGAACTCGTCAAGGACCGGGACACGAAGGAGTCGTTCGACGACGCCGAGAGCGAGTGGCTGCTGCGCAACGTGCTCTCCCCCATGCTGTACGACGCCGGGCTGATCTGCCGGGCCGACGACAGGGCCGACCCGGTGGTGGTGCTCGCCCCCACCCTCGTGTGCGGGGAGAAGGAACTCGAGTTCATCCGCTCCACGCTGCGTTCTGCGTTCACCGCCGCGTGGAAGGAATGGTCGTCACGCTGACCGGGCGGTGCCCGGCCCGGAAGTTCAGCTGTCGATGTTCGCCATCACGTGCTTGATGCGCGTGTAGTCGTCGAGCGCGTAGGCGGACAGGTCCTTGCCGTACCCGGACTTCTTGTAGCCGCCGTGCGGCATCTCGGCGACGAGGGGGATGTGGGTGTTGATCCACACGCAGCCGAAGTCGAGGTGCTTCGCCATGCGCATCGCCTTGCCGAAGTCACGGGTCCACACCGACGACGCGAGTCCGTACTCCACACCGTTTGCCCAGCGGAGCGCCTCATCCTCGTCTGAGAAGCGCTGCACGGTGATGACCGGCCCGAAGATCTCGTTCTGGATCATCTCGTCGTCCTGGCGCAGGTCGGCCACGACGGTGGGTGAGTAGAAATAGCCGTTGCCGGCGACCTTCTCGCCGCCGGTCACCACGCGGGCGTGCGACGGCGCGCGGTCCACGAAACCGGCCACCCGTGCCAGCTGGTTCGCGTTGTTCAGCGGGCCGAACAGGATGTCCTCGTCCGTCGGCATGCCTGTGCGCGCCGCGGACGCGTGCTCGGCCAGCGCGGCCACGAACTCGCCGTAGATCTTCGGCCCGCACACCACGCGCGTCGCTGCCGTGCAGTCCTGGCCGGCGTTGAAGAGTCCCGCGGTCGCGATGCCCTCGGCCGCCGCCTCGATGTCGGCGTCGTCGAACACGATGACCGGGGCCTTGCCGCCCAGTTCCAGGTGCACTCGCTTCAGGCTGCGCGAGGCGGCCTCGGCCACCTCCATGCCCGCGCGCACCGAACCGGTGACGGAGACCATCGCGGGTGCGTCGTGGAGCACCATCGTGCGGCCCGTGTCGCGGTCGCCGCAGATCACGTTCAGCACGCCGGGCGGCAGGAACTCGGCGGCGATCTCGGCGATGAACGCCGCGCTCGCGGGCGTGGTGTCGGACGGCTTGAGCACCACGGTGTTGCCCGCCGCGATGGCGGGCGCGAACTTCCACACCGCCATCATCATCGGATAGTTCCAGGGCGCCACCTGGGCACAGACCCCCACCGGCTCGCGCCTGATCATGGACGTCATGTTCCTCATGTACTCAGCCGTGGCCTTGCCCTCGAGCATGCGCGCCGCACCGGCGAAGAACCGGATCTGGTCGACCATCGGCGGGATCTCCTCGCTCGCCGTCAGTGCGACCGGCTTGCCGGTGTTCTCCACCTCGACCGCGATGAGCTCCTCCGCGCGGCTCTCGATCGCATCCGCGATGCGCAGGAGGGCAAGCGACCGCTCCGACGGGGTCGTGTTCCGCCACTCGGCGAAGGCGGCATCGGCCGCGCGCATCGCGTCATCCACGTCCGCCTCCCCCGAGAGCGGGGCTGTGGCGTACTGCTCACCCGTCGCGGGGTTGATGACCGCCGATGTCCTGCCGTCCCTGGCATCGACGGACTGTCCGTTCACGAAATTCTTGAGATGACGCATGTCTTCATCGTCGCACAATCCGGCCCCGGGCGAAACCGTCGGCGCGGTGGGTTGGGATAGAAATGGGGCATGACGGCCGTCTCCACCATCGGTGTCCCCCGCGAGATCAAGACCGCCGAGGGGCGCGTGGCCATGACGCCCGACGGTGTTCGCGAGTTCGAACGGCTCGGCATCAACGTCTACGTGGAGACCGGCGCCGGCGAGGGTGCGTCCATCCCCGATGCCGACTACGTGGCCGCCGGGGCGGACATCGTGCCCACCGCGGCCGATGCGTGGGCCCAGCAGATGGTCGTGAAAGTGAAGGAACCGAAGCCCGAGGAGTTCGCCCACCTGCGGCCCGACCTCACGCTCTTCACGTACCTGCACCTCGCCGCCTACCCAGAAGTCGCGAAGGCGCTGGTCGCGGCCGGCACCACCGGGTTCGCGTACGAGACCGTGCAGCTCGACACCGGGGCCCTCCCCCTGCTCGCGCCGATGAGCGAGGTGGCGGGCCGGCTGGCGCCGCAGATGGGCGCGCACTTCATGGAACGCACCCACGGCGGTCGCGGCGTGCTCATGGGGGGCGCACCCGGCGTGCGGCCCGCGCGCGTGGTGGTGCTCGGCGCCGGCAACGTGGGGTGGAACGCGGCGTGGATCGCGGCCGGCATGGAGGCAGAGGTCGTGCTCATCGACAAGAACCTCGACCGGCTGAGGTTCGTCGACCAGATCCACCGCGGCCGCATCATGACGCTCGCCTCCAACCGCGGCGCGATAGAGCGCAGCATCGCCGAGGCCGACCTCGTGATCGGGGCCGTCCTCGTGGCGGGCGGCCGGGCACCGGTGATCGTGAGCGAGGACATGGTGCGCACCATGAAGCCGGGCGCGGTGATCGTCGACGTGGCCGTGGACCAGGGCGGGTGCATCGAGACAACCCGCGAGACCACGCACAACGACCCGACGTACGTCGTCCACGGCGTGGTCCACTACGCGGTGGGCAACATGCCGGGTGCGGTGCCGAACACCAGCACGTACGCCCTCACGAACGCCACCCTCCCGTACCAACTTGAGGTGGCGGTGCACGGTTCACGCGGGGCGGCGGAGAGGAACCCGGCCCTCCTGCACGGTCTGAACACGCACCGCGGGCACGTCACGTACGCGGCGGTCGCCGAGGCGCTGTCCGTGCCGTTCGTGGAGCCCGCCACCGCACTCGCCGGCTGACCGGCAGGTCACCTAGCCTTCGCGCCATGGTCATCCACGCGAGCGAACTGGACGTCCCCGTCGTCCCCCTCTTCGAGAACGGCGACCGCCAGGTGCGCCGGGCGGTGATGCGCGAGATCGCGGCTCTCGGGCCCGTCGCGCGCACCGACATCGGGTTCGCGGCCGTCCAGTACGACTCGGTGGTGAAGGTGCTTCGCGACAAGCGGTGGCACAGCGCGGTGGGGTTCGCGGCACAGTTCGCGGGAGTGACGAACGAGGAGTTCCTCGCCCGGCGGCGCGTGAGCATCCTGAACGCCGAGGGCGACACCCACGTGAGGCTGCGGCGGCTCGTCGCGCCGGCGTTCTCCCCGCGCAGTGCCGACCGACTGCGCCCGTTCATGCGCGAGGTGGTGAACGGGCTCATCGAGCCCCGCACCGCCGTCGGAAGCACGGAGTTCGTCGGGGACGTGTGCGAGCCCTACCCCATCCCGATCATCTGCGAGCTGCTCGGGGCCCCCAAGTCCGACTGGCAGAAATTCAGCGTGTGGGCCACCGACGTGCTCCGCGTCTTCAACGGGACCCTCGTCGAGGACCTGCCGATCATCATGAGGGCACAGGACGAGTTGGGCGAGTACGTGCGCGGTCTCATCGCCGAGCGCCGCGACAAGCCGGCCGACGACCTGCTCACCGACCTCATCGCCGCCGAAGAGTCGGGTGACCGTCTCACCACCGACGAGCTCGTGATGATGGTCGAGGCGGTCATCGTGGGCGGCACCGACACCACGCGCAACCAACTGGGCCTGTGCCTCGCCGTCTTCCTCGACCATCCCGACCAGTGGCAGAAACTCGCCGAGGACCCCGAACTCGCGCCGCGCGCGGTGGAGGAGACAATGCGCTACTTCGGCGCCGTCAACGGCACCATCCGGTACGCGAGCGAGGACATCGAGATGGACGGCGTGATGTACCCGAAGGGCACCTTCATGAGCACCAGCCTCGGCACCGCGAACTTCGACGAGGCTGTCTTCCCGGGGGCCGGGACGTTCGACATCACGCGGGAGCCCGTCGGGTCGCCGCACATGTCGTTCGGCAGCGGCATCCACTACTGCCTGGGGGCGTCCCTCGCGCGCGCGGAACTGCAGGAGGCGCTCACCATCCTCCCGCGGCGCATGCCGGGCATCAGGCGAGACGGCGACACGGTGATGAAGCCGGCGACCACCGCGATCTTCGGTCCGGCACGCATGCCGATCGCGTTCGACGCGGGCCACTGACCCGAACCCGTCCGCCCGGGGCCGGCGGAACTAGGTTTGCCATGCCCCCTATGTCGAGATCACCGCGCGAGAAGAAACCACCGGTCCCGGGGTCGGCCCGGTCGGCACTGCGGAACCGGGACTTCCGGGTGATGTGGACGTCCAGCTTCACCTCGAGCATCGGCGTGTGGATGCAGCAGGTCGTGCTGCCCGCCTACATCTACTCACGGACGAAGAGCGCCTCCACCGTCGCCATCTTCTCCTTCGCCCAACTCGGCCCGCTCCTGCTTCTCTCCATCCCGGCCGGCGTCATGGCGGACAAGTTCGAGAGACGCAAGTGGCTGGTGTTCGCCCAGGTCATCCAGATGACCGGCTCGGTGTGCCTCGGCATCTTCTCGTCGATGGACGCCGCGATACCGGTGCTGTTCGCCGCGCAGCTGGTGGTCGGCATCGGGAACTCGCTCAACGCGCCGGCGTTCTCCGCGGTGCTCCCCAGTCTCGTCCCGCCCGAGGACCTGGGGGGCTCCATCAGCCTGTCCTCGGTGTCGGTGAACGGATCGCGGGTGATGGGTCCGATAATCGCCGCCGTGCTGATGAACTCTGGGGTCACCACGTCGCAGATCTTCTTCATCAACAGCTGCATGTACCTCGTGGTGATGTCGGCGGTGCTGCGCATTACTCTCCCGGTCGCCGCGAAGACGGCCGAGACCGGCCTGCGCTCGCTGACCCTCGGGCTGCGTGTCGCGCGCGAACGCCCGGTCATCGGGCGGGTGCTGCTCACCATGTTCTCCTTCTCGCTCCTCAGCCTCCCGTTCGTGGGGTTATTCCCCGCCGTGGCCGACCTGGCCTTCGGCATCGAGCCGCGCACCCCCCTCTACAAGTGGCTGTACGCCACGTGGGGGCTCGGCGCCATGTTCGGGGCCCTCGCCGTCGGCACCGTGCTCGCCACCGAGGACAAGCGCACCACCGCCCGGCGCGGCTTCCTCCTCTTCGCCGTGGCTCTCACGCTGTTCGCATCGTCGCCGAACGTGCCGCTCGCCTTCGTCACCGGCTTCCTCCTCGGCACCACCTACTTCTCCACCACGACCGCGCTCATGACGGTGCTGCAGAGCAGGCTGGAGCTGCAGGTGCGTGCGCGCGTGCTGTCGCTGTGGTTCATGGCGTTCGGCGGCACCATCCCCATCGGCAACATCATCTTCGGTCCGGTGATGGACTCTGTCGGGGCACGTCCGGTGCTGTATCTCGGCGCGGTCTGGGCCGTGTTCCTCTCGTGGTGGTGCAACATCCACAAGATCGACCACCGCGCGGCCGAGCAGGCCTCGTACCTCGCGGCCGGCGCCGACCCCGACCACACCGTCTGAACCGGACGGTCAGCCGCCGGCGCCGAGAAGCGCGGACACAACCCGCTCCGTGCGCGAGCTCCGCGAACCCTTGACCAGCACCACGTCCCCGGCGCCGATGCCACCGACGGCGGCCACGACGTCGTCAAGACCCATCGCCGGTGCACCGTAGAGATCGGTCTCGAGCGGCAGGACCGTGATCCCGAGCCCGGACGCGATGCGCGCGACCGCGGCGTGGGCGGCGGCAGGATCCTCCAGTTCGGCCATGGCACCGAGCACCGCGAGTCTCCTCCCCGTTCCGACCGCGGCGACCGTGCGCAGCGCAGCCTCCATCGACGACGAGTTCGCGTTGTACGAATCATCGAGCACGCGTGCACCCGACGGTGCCGTGAGCCACTGCATCCGCTGGCCGGCGAGGTGAACATCCCCTACCGCCGCGGCGGCAACCTCCAGTGAGACACCGAGCACGATGCCAGTGGCGACGGCCGCACACGCGTTCATCGCCATGTGCGCCCCCGGCGCGCCCACCTTCGCCGCCGCCGTCACCCCTGCATGGGAGAACTCCACCGTGTGGCGGCCCTCGGAGTCGACCGAAAGTGTCGTGACCCTCACGTCGTTGTCGACACCCGTCCCGTACGTGACCACCCGTGCCGCCGTGACCGCGGCCATCGCCCGCACGCGGGCATCGTCGCCGTTCAGCACCGCCGTTCCGTCAATCGGGAGAGAGGCAGGAAGCTCGGACTTCGCGCGGGCGACACCGTCGACACCCCCCACCCTGTCGCTGTGCGCATCGCCGACAATCGTGACGATGCCCACCGTGGGCCTCGCGACACGGCAGAGGCGCGTGATCTCGCCGTGTCCCCTCATCCCCATCTCCACCACGACCGCTCGCGACTCCTCTGGGGCGGCGGCGAGCGTCACCGGGACGCCGACATCGTTGTTGAAGGACTTGTGCGCGCCGTGCACGCTGCCGAGACCCGCCCGCAGCACGGCCAGGACGAAATCCTTCGTGGAGGTCTTCCCCGCCGAACCGGTGATGCCGATCACCGGCACCGCACCGAGAGCATCCCTGCACATGGACCCGACTGCGGCGAGCGCCTCGACGGTGTCGTCGACCTCCACGCACGGGAGCGACGCGACGGCGCGGCCGCGCGCGACGATCGCGAACGGTGCTCCTGATGCTGCCGCGGCGGGGAGATGGTCATGACCGTCCCGCTGGGCGACGATCGCCACGAATGCCTCGCCCTCGGCGAGAGTGCGGGTGTCGAACGACAGCCCCGTTGCTTCCGCGTCGCCACCGACGAGCACGCCGCCGGTGCACCCCGCGACCGCGGAGGCAGTGATGCGCATGGCACGACCCTAGCGGCGGAGTACCGTCTGCGGGGATGAATTCGCCGCGCCAGATGCTCGTGGTCCTGTTCGGCGGGCAGTCCGCGGAACACGACGTGAGCCGCGTGACCGCCTCGCACGTCATGCGCGCTGCCGACCCGTCCCGCTACGACATCGTCGCCATCGGCATCGACCGCGACGGCACGTGGAGGATGTCGCCCGGGCATGACTGGCGGGGTGACGCACCGCGAACGATCCCCGAGCCGCTGGAGGTGTCGGGGCCGGCAGTGGACCCGAGTGATGCCGTCACGCGCCATCCGGGAGCAGTCATCGTGCCGTTGCTGCACGGCCCGATGGGCGAGGACGGCACGGTGCAGGGACTCCTCGAGCTCGCCGGCGTGCCGTACGTCGGGAGCGGGGTGCTGGCCAGCGCGCTCGCCATGGACAAGGGCCTCGCTAAACGCCTCTTCGCCGCGGCAGGAATCCCCCAGGTGGGCTCGACGACGCTCCACTACGACGAGTGCTCACCGAAGGACCTGTTGGTCCTCTGGAACGAGTCAACCACCGACCTGTTCGTGAAGCCGGCGAACATGGGGTCGTCGGTGGGGGTGTCCAGGGTCTCGTCGCCCGAGGAACTCGTCGCCGCTGTCGACAAGGCCGCGCGGTACGACAACTGGATCGTCGTCGAGGAGGCCGTGCACGCCCGCGAGATCGAGGTGGCGGTGCTCGGCAACAGGCGACCACGCGCGTCGCTGCCGGGAGAGATAACCCCCAGCAAGGACTTCTACGACTACGAGGACAAGTACGTGGACGATGCCGCAACGCTCACGGTCCCGGCCCGGCTCACCGCGGAGCAGGTGAAAGAGGTGCAGTCGCTCGCGGTGCGCGCGTACGGCGTGCTGCGGTGCGAGGGAATGGCCCGCGTCGACTTCTTCCTGGAGGAGGAAGGCCGCGGGTTCCTCATCAACGAGGTCAACACCATCCCGGGCTTCACCCCGATCTCGATGTACCCAAAGATGTGGGAAGCGTCGGGCCTTCCCTACCCCGCCCTCATCGACGAGCTCGTGCGGCTCGCCCTCGAACGGCACGCCGGCACACGCCGCGACACGGGGCGCTGACGCCCCGCACCGTCAGCCGTTGGCGGCCGGGATGCTGATGACCTGGCCGGGCAGCAGGGTGACCCCGCCGTCGGGCCATTCGTTCGCGGCCACCAGCTGGGCGGTGGTGATGCAGAACTTCTTCGTGATGGCCCACATCGAGTCGCCCGCCTGGATGGTGTAGGTGCCCGCGGGCCTCGTGCCGCACCCCGGGCCGACCGGACCGGCGGGTGTGGTGGCTGTCGGCGTGCCGCCGGACGACGGCGGATTTGTCTCGGTGGGGGTGATCGCGGCGGCCGGGATCTTGAGCGTCTGCCCCGGGTACGGGAAGTCACCCGGGGTGAGCAGGGCGTTGTAGGAGAGCAGCAGGCTCACCGTGATGCCGAACTTGGTGGCCACGGAGATCGGCGAGTCGCCGGCCACCACCGTGTAGACGGTCTCCTGACCGACGGCGTTCGCGGGGAGCGTGGTGGTGGTGCCGGGCAGCGTGCTGGCCACCGGCGGGATGGTGGCGAACGCGGTGGGCGTGACACCGACAACCGTGGTGGCGACACCCAACGTGTCCCCGCCGCATGACGCGAACATGGTGACGGCCACGACCGCAGACACGGCGGCACCCGTGCCGCGCGCCAGCAGGTTCTTTCTCGTCATCCGCACGGTTTCCCAAGGTAGTTGGTGACGCACCGTGGATGGTGGCGCACCGCGCGGCCGGACGTCAGACCAACGGTCTTGCTGTCGGCGGGATCGGCGCGGGGAGAGTGGTCGAACCCATCAGGTGCCTGTCGACTCCCGCTGCGCACGCCCGTCCCTCGGCGATGGCCCACACGATGAGGCTCTGGCCGCGTCCCATGTCCCCTGCCACGAAGACCCCGGGGACGTTCGTCTGGTAGTCGTCGTCGCGGGCCACGTTGCCGCGGGCGTCGAACTCCACCCCCAGTTGCTCCAGCCAGGAACCCTTCTCGGGTCCGACGAAACCCATGGCGAGGAAGACGAGGTCCGCCGGGATCTCCCGGTCGGTTCCCTCCACCTTCTCGAACCGTCCGTCCTTCATCACGGCCTCGTGCACGAGCAGCGCGCGGACGTTGCCGTTTCCGTCGTCCACGAACCGCTCGGTGTTCACGCTGTAGACGCGCTCGCCGCCCTCCTCGTGGGCGGAGGACACGCGGTAGATCATCGAGTACTGCGGCCACGGGTTGCCGGACGCGCGCTCCTCGGGCGGCCGCGGCATGATCTCCAGCTGCACCACCTGCTTCGCACCCTGGCGCAACGCGGTGCCGAGGCAGTCGGCACCGGTGTCGCCGCCGCCGATGATGACGACGTTCTTGCCCTTCGCGTCGATTGCGGCGTCGGAGAAATCGCCCTCCTGCACCTTGTTGGCGATCGGCAGGTACTCCATCGCCTGGTGGATGCCCCGCAACTGGCGACCCGGCACGTCCAGGTCGCGCCATGCGGTGGCACCGCAGGCGAGGACGAGCGCGTCCACGCTCGCCCGCAGCACCTCGATGTCAACAGCACCGCCGACGTCGGCGCCGGTGCGGAACTCGGTGCCCTCGGCGCGCATCTGGTCGAGGCGGCGCTCGATGTGGCGCTTCTCCATCTTGAACTCGGGGATGCCGTAGCGGAGGAGTCCCCCGATGCGGTCCGCCCGCTCCAGCACGACCACGTCATGGCCGGCGCGGGTCAGCTGCTGCGCCGCTGCGAGACCGGCGGGTCCGCTGCCGATCACCGCCACGCGCTTGCCGGTCTTCGTGGCCGCCACCTGCGGCACCACCCACCCGTTCTCGAATGCGTGGTCGATGATCGTGACCTCGACCTGCTTGATGGAGACCGGGTCCTGGTTGATGCCGAGCACGCACGCGGACTCGCACGGGGCCGGGCAGAGACGGCCGGTGAACTCGGGGAAGTTGTTGGTGGCGTGCAGGCGCTCGATCGCGTCCTGCCAGTGCTCGCGGTACACGAGGTCGTTCCAGTCGGGGATGAGGTTGCCGAGCGGGCACCCGTTGTTGCAGAACGGGATGCCGCAGTCCATGCACCGGCCCGCCTGCGTCTGCAGGTGATCGACCGGGAACGGCTCGTACACCTCTTTCCAGTCGCGCAGGCGCAGTTCGACCGGCCGGCGCTTCGGCGCCTCGCGCTTCCACTTCAGGAACCCTGTCGTCTCACCCACGGGCCACCTCCATCACTCGCTCCGCGGTCCGCTCCTCGGACCAGCCGTTCTTCTCCGCCTCCTCGAACACGCCGAGGACCGCCTTGTAGTCGCGCGGCATCACCTTGCGGAACCGCGGGACCTCCACCGTCCACGCCGCGAGGATCTTCTCCGCCACCTCGGAACCGGTCAGCTCCAGGTGGCGCTCGAGCGTGGCGCGCAGCCACTCCTCGTCGGCGCCGCTCACGTGCTCCAGGTCGACCATCTCGTAGTTGACGTTCGACGGGAACGCGCCGTCGGGGTCGTGCACGAACGCGATGCCGCCCGACATGCCCGCCGCGAAGTTGCGGCCGGTGGGCCCGAGGACGACCACACGGCCGCCCGTCATGTACTCGCAGCCGTGGTCACCCACGCCCTCGACGACGGCGGTGGCGCCGGAGTTGCGCACGCAGAACCTCTCGCCGACGGTGCCGCGGATGAAGATCTCGCCGCTCGTCGCGCCGTAGCCCACCACGTTGCCGGAGATGACGTTCTCCTCGGCCACGAGCGGCGACGTCCTGTGCGGGTGGAGGATCAGGCGTCCGCCCGACAGCCCCTTCCCGAGGAAGTCGTTGCAGTCACCCTCAAGGCGCATCTCGATGCCCTTCGGCACGAACGCGCCGAATCTTCGTGACCTCGTGGCCGAGCATCGTGCCGACGGTGCGGTTGACGTTGCGGATCGGCATCGAGATGGACACGGGCGTGCCCTCGAGGATTGCCATCCGGGAGCGCTCGATGAGCTCGTTGTCCAGGGCCTCGGCGAGACCGTGGTCCTGTGCGACCGACTGGTACGGCGTGGAGCCGTAGGGGTTCTGCGGCACCTCGAGGATCGGCGCGATGTCGAGCCCCCTCGCCTTCCAGTGCTCGACGGCCTTCTTCGTGTCGATCATCTCGACGTGGCCGATCGCCTCCTGGAGGGAGCGGAAGCCGAGGGCGGCGAGGTACTCGCGCACCTCCTCGGCGATGTACTCGAAGAAATTCACGACGAACTCCGGCTGGCCGCTGAAGCGCTCGCGCAGGACGGGGTTCTGCGTGGCGACACCCACGGGACAGGTGTCGAGATGGCAGACGCGCATCATGATGCACCCGCTCACCACGAGCGGGGCGGTCGCGAAACCGAACTCCTCCGCGCCGAGCAGTGCCGCGATGACGACATCACGGCCGGTCTTCATCTGGCCGTCTGCCTGCACGACGATGCGGTCACGAGCGACGTCAGCGGGGATGCGCCGGTGCCGCCGTCGTGGCCCGAGATGAGCACCACGTCGGCCTTCGCCTTGCTCACACCCGCCGCCACCGTGCCGACCCCGACCTCTGCGACGAGCTTCACGTGGATGCGCGCCGCCGGGTTCGAGTTCTTCAGGTCGTGGATGAGCTGCTTGAGGTCCTCGATGGAATAGATGTCGTGGTGCGGCGGCGGGCTGATGAGACCGACGCCCGGGGTGGAGTGACGGGTCTTCGCCACCCACGGGTACACCTTGTGGCCGGGCAGCTGGCCGCCCTCGCCGGGCTTGGCGCCCTGGGCCATCTTGATCTGGATGTCGTCGGCGTTCACGAGGTACTCGCTCGTCACCCCGAACCTGCCCGAGGCCACCTGCTTGATCGCACTGCGCTTCGAGTCGCCGTTCGGCATTGTGACGAACCGCTCCGGGTCCTCTCCCCCCTCGCCGGTGTTGCTCTTGCCGCCGATGCGGTTCATCGCGATGGCGAGCGTCTCGTGCGCCTCCGCCGAGATCGACCCGTAGCTCATGGCGCCGGTGGAGAACCGCCTGACGATCTCGCTGACCGGCTCGACCTCCTCGATCGGCACCGCCGGACGCTCCCCCGTGCGCAGTTCGAACAACCCTCGCAGCGTGGCCAGACGGCGCGACTGGTCGTCCACGTCTCGCGAGTACTGCTTGAAGATGTCGTAGCGACCCGCGCGCGTGGCGTGCTGCAGGCGGTACACGGTCTCGGGGTTGAACAGGTGGTGCTCGCCCTCGCGGCGCCACTGGTACTCGCCGCCGAGCTCCAGGCGCCGGTGCGCGCGCAGCTCAGGCCGCGACGGGTGCGCGGTCGCGTGGCGCATGGCCACCTCGCGCGCAATCTCGTCCAGCCCGATGCCGCCCAGGCGGGAGACGGTGCCGGTGAAGTACTCCTCGACCACGTCGGTGGCGAGACCGATCGCCTCGAAGATCTGTGCCCCCGTGTACGACGCCACCGTGGACACGCCCATCTTCGACATCACCTTCAGCACGCCCTTGCCGGCGGCCTTGATGTAGTTCTTCACCGCCTTGTGCGGGTCCATCCCGCCCATCATGTGGAGCCCGCGGCCCTCGTCGGCGTTGATCATGTCCTCGATGGACTCGAACGCGAGGTACGGGTTGATCGCGCCGGCGCCGTACCCGACATGAGGTGGTGGTGCACTGCACTCGTGAGCAGCAGTGACGGGATGGGTGCGTAGACCTCGTCGGAGTTGCGGTCGGACAGCACGATGATGCGCGCGCCGCGCTCGATGGCATCGGACACGAGGGTGCGGACGTTGTCGAGCGCCGCCCTCAGGCCGTCACCACCGTCGGCAACCCTGTACAGCCCGCCGACCACCACCGACTGGAGGTGCGGGTGCGTGCCGTCGTCGTTGATGTGGATGATCTTGGCGAGGTCGTCGTTGTCGATGATGGGGAACGGCAGCGACAGCTGCCGGCAGCTGTCCGGACCGGGCGCGAGAAGGTTCGCCTCGGGGCCGACGCTGGTGCCCACCGCGGTCACGACCTCCTCGCGGATTGCGTCGAGCGGCGGGTTCGTGACCTGGGCGAAGAGCTGTTGGAAGTAGTCGAAGAGCATCCTCGACCGCTCCGAGAGAACCGCGATCGGGGTGTCGGTGCCCATCGAGCCGATCGGCTCGGCACCGCTGCGCGCCATCGGGGAGATGATGATCTTCAGTTCCTCGTCGGTGTAGCCGAACATCTGCTGGCGCCGCAGGACGCTGTCGTGGCTGTGCACGACGTGCTCGCGCTCCGGCAGTTCGTCGAGGTCGGTGATGCCCGCGGCGAGCCACTCCTCGTACGGGTGCTCCGACGCGAGCCCGAGCTTGATCTCCTCGTCGTCGATGATGCGGCCCTGTTCCGTGTCGATCAGGAACATGCGACCCGGCTGCAGGCGGCCCTTGCGGATGACGCGCTCGGGGGCGATGTCCAGAACGCCCGCCTCGCTCGCGAGCACGACCAGGTCGTCGTTCGTCACCCAGTAGCGGCCGGGGCGCAGGCCGTTGCGGTCGAGGACCGCACCGATGACGGTGCCGTCGGTGAAGCACACGTCGGCGGGGCCGTCCCACGGCTCCATCAGCGCGGCGTGGAACCTGTAGAACGCGCGCTTGCGCGGCTCCATCCGGTCGTTGTTCTCCCACGCCTCGGGGATCATCATGAGGAGCGCGTGCGGAAGGGACCTGCCCGCCAGGTGGAGCAGCTCCAGCACCTCGTCGAAGCTGGCGGAGTCCGACATCCCCGGCGTGCACACCGGGTACGCGCGGTCGAGCCCGGGGATGAGGTCGCTCTCCAGCAGCGCCTCGCGCGTGCGCATCCAGTTCCTGTTGCCCTGGACCGTGTTGATCTCGCCGTTGTGGGCGATGAACCGGTACGGGTGCGCGAGCGGCCACGACGGGAACGTGTTGGTGGAGAACCGGCTGTGCACGAGCGCGAGCGCGGATTCCATTCGCTCGTCGGAGAGGTCGGGGAAGAACTGCTGCAGCTCGGGCGTGGTGAGCATGCCCTTGTAGACGAACGTGCGCGCGGACAGCGACGAGAAGTAGGTGCGCATGTCACCGGTCAGTTCGTGCTCGATGCGCTTGCGCACGATGAACAGCTTTCGGTCGAGACCGATCCCGGTGGCCCCGGCCGGGTCGTCGACAAAATACGTGCGGAACGCGGGCATCACGTCGCGCGCCGACTTGCCCAGGCAGTCCGGGTTCACCGGCACATCGCGCCACCCGAGGGGCCGCAGGCCCTCCTCGCGGGTGATGCGCTCCACGGTGTCCACCGCGGTCGCCATGCGGGCGGGGTCTGCGGGGAGGAAGGCCATGCCGGCGGCGTACGCCCCGGCCGGCGGAAGCTCGAACCCGGCCGTCGCGCGCACGAACGCGTCGGGGACCTGGATGAGGATTCCCGCACCGTCGCCGGTGTCGGCCTCTGCGCCGGTGGCACCCCGGTGCTCCATGTTGGTGAGAGCGGTGAGGCCGAGCGTGACGATCTCCCTGCTCTTCGCACCCTTCACGTTCGCCACGAAGGACACGCCGCAGGCATCGTGCTCGAAGCGCGGGTCGTACAGGCCGTGGGGCGCGGGGAGATCTGGGTTCATGGTGCGTCTGGTCCTAGGTATCCGTGGCGGACCACGGGGGAAACTTCCGTTGTGTTTCCCGGGACGACGCTGGCCCGAGCAGGACTTCAGGCTAACGGTGCAAGTCCGCTGTTGGCAACAGAATTACCCCTTCACGGATGCTGTGAGCGCTGCAGGGCCAGGGCCACTTCGTCACGCCACTCCCTTGTGAATGTGTGCTCCGTGAGGGCCCAGTACCGGCTGCCCATCTCCGACTCCATCATGTCGAAGAAAGTGGGGCAGGTGTCCCGGTTCATCTCCCCTTTCGTGGCATCCACCCAATGCTGGAAGAAGTTGTGGAGGAGCCAGAACGAGATGACCTGGTTGACGTCGATGTCCTTGCCGATCGCATCCTGTTTGATGCCGATCATCTCGAGCGAACCCGGGGACCGGACGACAGAGTCGTAGATGTCGTTCCACTGCGACTTGAAATTGATGGAGCGGGAGATCTCGATTGTCTTCCGGTTGTAGACGAACTGCAGCACCACTGTCAGCGCAATGAGCACAGTTCCCCCGAGTTGCGCCCAGTCGCCGACCGTCACGCTGGATCCAACGAGCATGCTCGGGGTGGCTACTTCGGGTCGGCCCAGGCGGGGGCGCGCTTCTCGAAGTCGGACATGACCGACTCGCGCTGGTTGTGCCCCCCGATGAGTCCGCCGATGATGCGGCGCTCGGCGGCGAACTGCTGGGCCGCGTAGTCCAGCGCCAGGCGGTTCAGCAGTTCCTTCGCGCCGCGCACGGCGTCGGGGCTGCGGCGGCAGATCTCCTCGGCGTACGCCATGGCGTCCGCGTGCGGGGTCTCCGACAGCCTCGTCACGATGCCGATCTCGTGGGCCTCGCGCCCGTCGAAGATGCGCGCCGACATCACGATGTCCTTCATCACGTCGGGCCGCACGAGACCCTGCATGAGCACGGTGCCGGCCATGTCGGGGACGAGACCCCAGTAGACCTCGCGCACGCTGAACTTGGTGTCGGGGTGCGCGATGCGGATGTCGGCACCGAGAGCGATCTGGCAGCCACCACCTAGTGCGTGCCCGTGCACGGCGGCGATGACCGGAACCGGCACCTCCTGCCACACCCACGCGGACTGCTGCCCGAGGTGGGTGATGCGGCCGTCCTCCATGTCACCGGCGGTCGGCTTCCTCTCGCCGCTGTCGCCGTTGCCGCGCTCGCCGCTGGCCATCCCGCCGAGCGAGCTGAGGTCGATGCCGGCGCAGAACGACGCACCCTCCCCGGACACGACCACGGCACGGATCTTCTTGTTGCCCTTCAGGGACTCGCCGGCGTCGACGATCGCCTGGAACTGCTCGCCGTCGAGGGCATTCCGCTTGTCGGGACGGTTGAAACGGACATCGGCGATGCCGTCGGAGATGTTGATGATGACGCGCTCGGACATGGCGTCATCTTGCCACGGCCCGGACAACGGGGCCCCACCGTGGGCGTGGCAGACTGCCCCCATGCATCTCAACCTGTCAGCAGACGAAGTCCTCACCACCACCCGCAGCGTGCGCAAGCGCCTCGACTTCGACCGGCCGGTCGAGCGCGAGATCGTCGAGGAGTGCCTCGAGATCGCCCTGCAGGCCCCCACGGGCTCCAACAGCCAGGGCTGGCACTGGATCGTGGTCGAGGACGCCGCGAAGAAGAAGGCGCTCGCCGACATCTACCGCAAGAACTGGGAGATCTACGCGAACGCTCCCGGCCGCGAGTACGCGGCGGGCGACACGCGCGGCGAGAGGATGCCGGCGGTCCGCGACTCCGCCACCTACCTCGCGGAGAACTTCGAGAAGGCCCCGATCCTGCTCGTGCCCGCCATCGACGGGCGCCTCGACAACCTGCCCTCGTTCGCCACGGCCAGCCAGTGGGGATCGCTGCTGCCGGCGGTGTGGAGCTTCATGCTCGCCCTGCGCGAGCGCGGCATGGGTTCGGCGTGGACCACCATCCACCTCATGAACGGCGGCGAGGAGGAGGCGGCACGGCTCCTCGGGATCCCGTACGAGCGCGTCAGCCAGGCCGGCCTGTTCCCCATTGCCTACACCAAGGGCACCGACTTCAAGCCGGCCGTCCGCGAGCCGCTCTCGAAGGTGCTCCACTGGGACAAGTGGTGAGCGACACCGTCTCGTTCGCCGTCACTGACGGCGTGGCCGTCATCACGATGGACGACGGCAAGGCGAACGCGGTCTCGGCCGCACTCCAGGCCGGCGTCAACTCCGCCCTCGACAGTGCCGAGGAGGCGGGACTCCCCGTGGTGCTCACCGGGCGCCCGGGGTTCTTCTCCGCGGGGTTCGACCTGAAGACTCTCGCGGCCTCGGGCCAGCCTGCGGTCGACATGCTGCACGGCGGCATCGAGCTTGCGATCAGGCTCCTCTCCCACCCGGCGCCGGTCGTTGTCGCGTCACCGGGCCATGCGATCGCGATGGGCGTGTTCCTCTCGCTGTGCGGCGACCACCGCATCGGCGTGCGCGGCGCGTACCGCTACGTCGCGAACGAGGTGGCCATCGGCATGGCCATGCCGTTCAGCACCATCGAGATCCTGCGCCAGCGCGTCACG
>RFZO01000111.1 GCA_009920715.1 Actinomycetota bacterium
CTCCGAGACCCCGGGCTCGCCGTAGTAGAGGCGCTGCACGGCCACCACTTCCTCATTGGGTGATCCGCAACTCTCGCAATCCGCCCTTGCCATCAAGCCAACCCTAAGCGCCACATGGGGTTGATGGAGAAGAGACCGCCCCGCACGAAGGGCCCCGGGATGCCGGTGACCCACCCCTGTGGCACCGTCATCCCATGCCGATACGCTCTCGGGGTCACTATTCACTCTGCTCCTTCGGGGGCCCCGGTTCGCGCCGGGTCCATAGAGAGGTCACACGCAATGCGTGCATATGAACTAATGGTCATCATCAGCGGCCAGCTGGATGAGAACACGGCCCACGGGTACGTCAAGACCATCAGCAACTCCGTCACCCAGGTGGGTGGCAGCATCCACGGCAACCCCGATTGGTGGGGCAAGCGTCGCCTGGCGTACCCCATCCTCAAGCAGGAAGACGGCTACTACGCGGTGTTCAACATCGTGGCCCCGGCCGGTGCACTCGACGAGGTGGAGCGCGGTTTCCGCATCTCCGACGACGTCCTGCGGCACAAGTTGCTCCGTCTTCCCGACACGGAAGCCGCCCGCCGCGGCATGACCTCGGCGGCCTAGGCCGCCCCGTCGAGCACCCGCTCGCCGAATAACGACACAACAAGGAGCCACCAATGGCAGACAACACCGTCACTCTCGTGGGCAATCTCACCCGCGATCCCGAGCTTCGCTTCACCACCGGTGGGCGCGGCGTCGCATCCTTCGGCCTGGCCGTCAGCCGCCGCTACCAGCAGAACGGCGAATGGCAGGAGCAGACCTCCTACTTCAACATCGTGGCCTGGGGCCAGATGGGCGAGAACGCAGCCGCCACGCTCACCAAGGGCATGCGGGTTCTCGTCACCGGCCGCCTCGAGCAGCGCGAGTACACCACCCGTGAGGGCGACAAGCGCACCGCCATCGAGATCAACGCCGACGAGATCGGCCCGAGCCTCCGCTGGGCCACGGCCCAGGTCGAGCGCACCCCCCGCGAAGGCGGTGGCGGCGGCGACCGTGGCGGCCGCGGCAACACCGGCGGCGGTGGCGGCGGTGGCAACACCGGCGGCGGCGAGTACTTCGGCGACGAAGAGCCCTTCTGACCAGACCATCAACCCGTAGACACACGATCGTTCACAAGGAACCAGAACAATGACCAGCAAGAAGAACAAGGCCCGCAGCGCCCGCGAAACCAACCGCAAGTTCAAGAAGAAGGCGAACCCGCTGAAGGTGGAGAAGGTCGAGTACATCGACTACAAGGACGTCTCCCTCCTGCAGAAGTTCATGACCGACCGCTCCAAGATCCGCGGCCGCGGCCTCAGCGGCGTGAGCGTGCAGGAGCAGCGCGAGGTGGCGAACGCCATCAAGAACGCCCGCGAGATGGCGCTGCTGCCGTACACCAAGCGCACCGTCAGCACCCGCGCCCCGCGCCCGGGTGCCGACCGCCGCGAGGAAGAGGGCGTGCTCGAGCTCGAGGACGCCGCCATCCCCACCGGTTTCGAGCCCGAGGCAGATGTTGCCGAGGACGTCACCGCCACCGAGGAAGTCGAGGCCTGATCATGAACGTCATTCTCCGTGAGGACATCGCCGGCGTCGGCCGCCGCGGTGACATCGTCACCGTTGCCGACGGTCATGCCCGCAACTACCTCCTGCCCCGTGGCCTGGCGTTCGTCGCCACCGACGGTGCTGTCGCCCAGGCGAACGCCATGCGCCGCCGCCGTGACCTGCGCGAGTCGGCCGACCGCGAGTCCGCCCGCACCGTGGCAGAGGCCCTGACCGCCAAGACCTTCACCATCAAGGCGAAGGCCGGCAACGAGGGGCGCCTCTTCGGTTCCGTCACCACCAGCGACATCGCGGGTGCCCTGGCCGCCCAGGCCGGCGTCACGCTCGACCGCAAGAAGGTGGTGTCCCAGCCCATCCGCACCACGGGCAACCACACCGCCGTCGTGCGTCTCCACGCCGACGTGGAGTGCACCATCAAGATCAACGTCGTCGGCTGATTGCCGCGGCACACGCATTGCGAAAAGGGCTGGGGCCCGACTGTTGTCCACAGATGGACGCGGTCGTCCCCAGCCCTTTCCACATGGATTTCGCAGGGTTGTCCACTAGCAATCCACAGCCAGTTCACGGCAAGGTAGACCTCTCCTATGGCTGCATCTGACGAACCCCGCGACATGCGCGACCAGCGCGAGTTCCGGGGCTCCCGCGAGACGCGCTCCGACAGCCGCATCCCCCCGCACAACGTGGACGCGGAGGCCTCGCTGCTGGGGGCCATGATGCTGGACGAGTACGCCGTGGGCCTTGCCATCGAGCGCGAATTGCAGCCGTCCGATTTCTACAAGCCGGCCCACCAGAACGTGTTCGCTGCCATCAGGGCACTCGCGTCCAGCGCCCAGGCCGTGGACCCCGTCACGGTTGCCGACGA
The DNA here is from genome assembly GCA_009920715.1 of Actinomycetota bacterium. Classification (GTDB taxonomy): domain Bacteria; phylum Actinomycetota; class Acidimicrobiia; order Acidimicrobiales; family Ilumatobacteraceae; genus UBA2093. Next base: position 2,444 of record RFZO01000111.1, read on the forward strand.
ACTGCGACGCACCGGGATGCTCGAGGAAATGGGCGGTCTGGATTCCCTGCTCGAGCTGCAGAACGCGACGCCGTCGGTGTCCAGTGCCGGCCGGTACATCCAGATCGTCAAGGACACCTCGGTCCTGCGCCGCCTGATCCGCGGTGCCACGCAGATCGCCGATATCGGGTTCTCCGCCCCGGCGGACGTGCGGGTGGCCATCGACCAGGCCGAGCAGATCGTCTTCGGCATCGGCGACGAGCAGATGACCGACACGCTGCAGAAGCTGCACGACCTCACCGACCAGCTGACCAAGATCCTCGAGGACCGCTACGACGCGAAGCAGCAGATCACCGGCGTTCCCACGGGCTACTACGAGCTCGACCGCCTCCTCGCCGGTCTCCAGCCCGGAACGCTGAACGTGGTGGGAGCGCGCCCCGCCATGGGCAAGTCGGCGTTCGCCCTGGGAATGGCGGTGAACGTGGCGAAGAAGACGGGCCGTCCCGTGCTGTTCTTCTCGCTGGAGATGGGCGCCACCGAGCTCACCCAGCGAATCATCTCCGCCGAGGCCGAGGTGGAGTCCGATCACCTGCGCACCGGCAACCTGAGCGACCAGGAGTGGAGCCGCATCGTGCACGCCACCGGCCAGCTGGACATCCCGCTCTACATCGACGACACCCCGCAGATCACCGTCATGCAGATCCGCCAGAAACTGCGCCGCGTGAACATGACATCGTCCATGCGTCCCGCGCTCGTGGTGGTGGACTACCTCCAGCTGATGGGTGGCGGCGGTTCCGTCAGTGAGAACCGTCAGCTCGAGATCAGCGCCATCAGCCGCGGTCTCAAGCTGCTCGCCCGCGAGTTCTCGCTGCCCGTCGTCGCGCTCAGCCAGCTGAGCCGCGGTCTCGAGCAGCGTTCCGACAAGCGTCCGCAGCTGTCCGACCTGCGCGAGTCCGGTGCCATCGAGCAGGACGCCGACACCGTGATGTTCCTGCACCGCGCCGAGGTGAACAACGCGGACGTCCCGCTGGACGAGCGCGGGTGGGCTGATGTCACCCTGGCCAAGCACCGCGCCGGCCCCATCGGTCTGGTGAAATTGCTCTTCGTGAGCCAGTTCACCCAGTTCCAGAACCCGGCGAGGTAGCGGTGTTCCTGGGGGAGAACCTTCTCGCGTGGCTCGTGCTGGCGCTCGGCGGGGCACTGTTCGTGGGCAACCTGCTGGCGGTGGTGAAGCCCCCCGAAACCGCACGCACGGAGACAGACCTGCCGAAGGCGCCCGTCGCGCGCAGCATTGCCATGGCGCTCGTCGGTCTCGTTGCCGCCGTGTGGGCCATTGCAAGTTTGCTCCAGTAGTTCACCAAGCCTTCATTCAAAGCGCCTGTCGCGCAGGGCTACATTTGCCCCAGGGCGAATCGGGGGAGGTGCCCAATGGCATTCGTGCAGTGTTCCGGTCTGAGGAAGACCTACACCGTCGGTGACGAGGAGGTGAGGGCGCTCGACAACGTGTCCATCACCGTCGAGAAGGGTGACTTCATCGCGATCTGCGGACCGTCCGGGTCGGGCAAGTCGACGCTGGCCAACGTGATCGGCGGTCTCGACCAGCCGGACGAGGGTTCGGTACTTGTCGACGGGGTGGACCTCGCGAAGGCGAAGGACAAGGAGCTCTCCGAGTACCGCAACAGCCGGATCGGGTTCGTCTTCCAGTCGTTCAACCTGCAGGCACACGAGACCGCGCTGGAGAACGTGATCTCCCCGCTCGTCATCGGCGGGGTCGGGAAGAAGAAGGAGCGGCGTGAGAGGGGGATGAAGGCCCTTGAACGTGTGGGCCTCTCCGACAGGGCCGGTCACAAACCGACGCAGCTGTCGGGCGGCCAGCGCCAGCGGGTCGCCATCGCGCGGGCATTGGTGAACGACCCGCAGATGATCATCGCCGACGAGCCCACCGGCAACCTCGACTCCTCGCGCGGCTCTGATGTCATCGCCGAGCTCAGGAGGCTCAACTCCGAGGGCATCACCCTCATCATCATCACGCACGACCCGAACGTCGCGGCGCAGGCAAAGCGCGTGGTGGAGATCAAGGACGGCAAGATCACCGAGAGGACGGGCGCACGATGAGGTTCTCCGACCAGTTCCGCACCGGGTGGCGCAACCTCAGCCGCCAGAAGCTCCGCACCACGCTCACCATCTTCGCGATCGTCATCGGGGCCGTCAGCGTGACCGTGATGCTCTCCCTCGTGACGAGCGCCAAGAGCTTCCTCGTGTCGTCGGCACAGAAGACGGGCATGGACAAGCGGGTCATCGTGACGGGGTCAACGGGTCTTGACTACCGCGAGTCCACGTGGAACTGGCCTGACGGTTCCGGGAAGAGGATCGACAAGGACACGCTGGAGGCGGTCACCAAGCTGCCCCACGTCGCGAGCGCCACCCTGTACTCGCAGGTGCAGATGATCAGGTCGTTCGTGCTGGAGTCGACTAATCAGGAGCTCGAGTTCAAGAACCTCTCCTTCGAGGCGTACACGCCGAACGGGACGATCAAGCATCTGCTCGTCGCCGGCGAGGAACTCAGCGAGAAGACGAACGGCACCGGCATCCTGGTCACCACCGGCGTGGCGAACGACCTCGGTTTCAAGGGCAGGGAATCGGAACTGGTCGGTCAGAAACTGGTTCTCAAGTTCCGCACCGACATGGGTCCGCCCGACGCGAGGAAAGCTGACGAGACCGCGGTCATCACCGGCGTCGTGATGGGCGAGAACGGTGACGGCCTCAGCGTCGACCTGGAGTGGGCGGTGCGAATGAACACCATGGAGTGGACGCAAAAGGGCCCGAACGGCCAGACCGAGACGATGAAAGAGAGCCAGATCGACCGGTACGGGTACTCGTCGGTGTGGGTCTCCCTGGACGACAAGAAGAACGCTGATGCACTCATGGCCGAGGTGGCCAAGCTCGGGTACGGCGCCGCCGCCGGCCAGGAGGAGATCGACACCCAGGCAACCGTGTTCACCATCATCGGCGCGGTTCTCGGCGGCATCGGCGGCATCGCCCTTCTGGTGGCCGCAATCGGTGTCATCAACACGATGGTCATGGCAACCCTCGAGCGCACCAGGGAGATCGGCATCATGCGCGCGATCGGCGCGACGAAGAGGACCGTGCGGCGGCTCTTCCGTGTCGAGGCGGGCGTGCTGGGATTCATGGGTGGTCTGTTCGGGGTGGCGATCTCCTTCGGCGTCGCCATCGGTCTGAACCAGCTGCTGAACAAGCAGCTCGAGGATTCAGGCATCACGGACCGCGACATCGTCAGCATCTCGCCCGTCATCGCGCTCGTGGTGCTGCTGATCACCACCCTCATCGGGATGCTCGCGGGCAGCCTGCCCGCGCGCCGCGCGGCCAACATGGACCCGGTGGAGGCACTCCGTTACGAGTGACCTGCCCAGCGCTGTCAGCGCAGTGCGCGCGACATGGTGGAGATGATCTCCTCCAGGACCGCAGGCGACGTGGCGAAGTTGAGGCGGACATGCCCCTCGCCTCCCGGTCCGAAGTCGGCACCGTTGCTGGTCTCCACGCCGGCCGCGCGGAACGCGCCGTGGGGGTCATCCCCAATCGGGGTGTCCCGGCAGTCCAGCCACGCCAGGTAGGTGGCGTCGGGCCGGTGCACGCGCACACCGGGCAGCTTCGACCCGACCAGGTCCACCGTGAGGTCGCGCATGCGGCCGAGATGGGCTGTCACGTCGTCCAGCCACTCACCGGCCATGGTCCACGCCGCCCACGAGGCCTCTGCCCCCATGATGTTGGTGGCGCCGAAGAGATGGTCGGGCAGCCGCGCCCAGCCCGCCTCCACCTGCTCGCTGTCGCAATGGGTGACTGCGTAGCGGAGCCCGGCCAGGTTGAAGGACTTTGATGCCGAGGTGACGGTGACGGTGCGTCCGGCAGCCGCCGGGAGCGTGACCATCGGGACGTGGGTGCGTCCGTCGTGGACGAGGTCGGCGTGGATCTCGTCGCTCAGGATCACAAGTCCGTGGCGGGTGGCGATGTCGGCCAGATGCTCGAGTTCCACGCGTGTGAAGACATGCCCCGTGGGGTTCTGCGGGTTGCACAGCAGCAGAACGCGCGCCGGCTCGCGGCTGAGCAGGGCATCGAGCGCATCATGGTCGTAGGAAACCGTGCCGTCGGCGATCCGTGCGGGCACCGGGACAAGACGGCACCCCGTCTGCTCTATCGCGGAGAAGAACGGCGGGTAGGCCGGCACGTGCACGACCACACCGTCGCCCGGCGAGGTGACCACGTGCAGAGCGGCCTGGACCGCCTGCACGACGTCGTTCCACTCGCGCACGTGCTCGAGATCGGGGGACCAGTCGTGGCGCCGTTCCATGTGCCGCACGAACGCCTCCACC
>RFZO01000112.1 GCA_009920715.1 Actinomycetota bacterium
CGGCGCGGCCCTCTACTTCGCGAGCGACGCGAGCAGCTACACCACCGGTGCGCTGCTGAACATCGACGGCGGCCCGCGCTAGAGCAGCTTGTCGCGGAAGAACTGCAGCACCCGCTGCACGCTCTCGTCGTGGCGCTGCTCGGTGAGCACGCTGTGGTCGTTCGGCTTCTCCGAGGGGATCTCCACCGCGATGAACGCGTCACCCAGCAACGTGCGCAGCGAGGAGAACCGGTCGCCCACCAGCTTGTCCTTCGTGAACCTGAGGCCGAGCACCTCGCAGCCACCCGCGGCACGCTCGGCAATGACTGCCGCGTCGTCGGGAGACAGGTTGAGGTCCGCGGCGCGCTTCCTGCCCACCGGGAACGGGAGCGACGGCTGCGAGAGGACCGGGGCAACCATGATGTCGTCAACCATCATTCCCAGCGCGAACCCGCCGCTGAAGCACATGCCGACCGCGCCCACGCCCTTGCCGCCGGCGCGGCCGTGAACGTCACGGGCGAGGGCCCGCAACCACGCGATCACGGGTGACGTGCGGTTGGTGGCCAGCGAGACGAACTCCCGCGCCACACACACCTTCAGCAGCGACCGGACGGCGTACTTGTTGCTCATCTCGCGGCCCGGCGTGCCGACGAGGCTCGGCATCGCCACAGTGAAACCGCTGGCGACCACCTCCTCGGCGAACGCGAGGACCTTCGGGGTGATGCCGGGCACCTCGTGCACGACGATCACCGCGGGGCCGGAGCCCTTGGTCCACACCTCACGCTCGAGACCCGCGGCCTCGAACGTGCTCCTCGTCCATCCGGTGAGTGCTGTCTCCATCGTTCATCCCTCCTTCAGGGCCGCCAGAGCGGACTCCGCAAGCGCATCGGTGCCCGCCTTCATGGCGGATGCATCGAAATCCTGGTTGCCCATGGCGCCGTGCATGTACCTCGCGTACACGCCCTCGCTGATCACGGCCAGGCGGAAACTGGAGAACGCCACGTAGTAGCCGACGCCGGACACGTCGCGGCCGGTGCGCGCCGCGTACCTGTCGACGATGTGCCGGTACCCGGGGAATCCGGGGAGACCCGATGGGTCGTTGGCACGGCGCGGCGGCTGGCCGGGCTCGTTCCAGTAGACACCGATGTAGCCGAGGTCCGCGAGCGGGTCACCCAGCGTGCACAGTTCCCAGTCCAGCACCGCCGCCACGCGTCCGTTCACCACGTCGGTGAGCACGTTGCCGAACCGGAAGTCACCGTGGGCGATGGACACGCCCTGCTGCCGCGGGATCCGGGCGGCGAGGAGTCGTGCGACCTCCTCGATGGCGGGCAGCTCGCGGGTCTTCGAGTTCTCCCACTGTGTCGTCCAGCGCTTCACCTGGCGTTCCACATAGCCCTCGCGCTTCGCCAGGTCGCCCAGGCCGATCGCGTCGATGTCGACGTCGTGCAGGTCGGCGAGGACGTCGACGAGATGGTCCGTCGCCCCCGCACGGAGGTGCTCGGGCAGCCGCTCGCCGCGCTCCTGGCTGTCGAGGACCACGCCGTCCACGAACGACATCACGTAGAACGGCGCGCCGTTCACGTCCTCGTCGGTGCACAGTCCCAGGCAGCGCGGCACGGGCACACCGGTGCGACCGACGGCACTGATGATGCGGTGCTCGCGGGCCATGTCATGGGCGGTGGCGAGCACGTGACCCAGTGGGGGGCGACGCAGCACCATGCGCATGCCCGACGAATCAGTGACGAGGAACGTCAGGTTGCTGCGGCCGCCCGCGATGAGCTCGTAGACGTACGGGCCGCCGGCCCCCTCGATGTTCGAGTCGAGCCACGCCCCGACCCTGGCCTCGTCGATCCCCTGCATGGTGACCGACCGTAATTCAGGTCAGCCCGGCCGGACGACGCCGACCACCTTCCACCACCGGATGGGCGAGACCTTCACGACATCGCCGTACTGAGGGGCGTGCACCATGGTGCCGCCGCCGAGGTAGATGCCGACGTGATGGATGGGCGAGCCTGTGAAGATGAGGTCCCCGGGCATGGCCATGGCCTTCGGGATCTTCGGCAGTGCGTTGAACTGGGCCCGCGAGTTGCGCGGCAGACCGACGCCGGCCTTCCCCCACGCGTAGGTGGTGAGACCGGAGCAGTCAAAGGCGACACCCGGCTTGCTCATGGCATAGCGGTACTTCACACCCAGCTGCTTGAGCGCCGCGTTGATCGCGATCTGGCTGCGCGCGGACACCTTGGGGAGGTTGCGGTAGCGGGCCTGCGTGCTCGAGTACCGGCCCTGCAGGGCCTGCGTCTCGCGTTCGGACCGGGCCCGGTCGGCGGCCTCGCGGCGGTCGCGTTCCTCGCGGAGCAGCTGCACGAGATCACCCTTCACGCTCGCCTGGAGCTCCTCGTACTGGCGCATCATGTCCTCGGTGGCCCCCTGGCGCGCCAGCACGTACTCGGCGACGGCCTCGGCCTTCGCCTTCTTCTTCTCGAGAACAGCCTTCTTCTTCGTGAGTTCGGTGGCCACTGCATCGAGAGAGTCGGTGGTGAGCGCCCCCTGGTTCAGGGCGATGGAGGTGAACTGCTCACGCTGCAGTGCGTCCTGCAGCCCGCCGGTTGAGGCAAGGAGGGTGCCGAGCGTGCTGCCCCGGCCCCCGTTCATGAACTGGTTGACGGCCGAGAGGTAGAGGGTGCCGCGCATCTGGGCGATCTGGGCCTCTGCGGCACCGACCTCGGCAGTGGCCCGGTCGATCTCATCCGACAGCTCGCCCTGCTCCGCCAGTGCCTCGGAATAGTCCTCCCCGAGGCCGTTCATCCGCTCGGCGAGGGCGTCCAGCTGGTCCGCGATGGCGGCCGCCTGGCGGCGCTTCTCGTCGATCGAGTCAGCCCGGGCGGGACCGCTCACCGGACCGAACACCGTGGTGACCACGATGGCGGCGGCGAAGGCGAACCGGGACGGTCCGCGTCGGGGACGGCGGGTCGGGTTCATGACCCGCTCGAGGGTAGTTCGGTACCGCGCCGAGCGGTCGGCGGGGCCCGAAGTCACGCCGGTCGTGGCCGATTTCAGCGAGTTTCGGGCCCGAAAACGGCGCTGACACGTGCCGGCCCGGCACCGTCGGGGAGGTCCGGTGTCACTCCCACTCGATGGTGCCCGGGGGCTTCGACGTGACGTCGTAGACCACGCGGTTGATGCCGGGGACCTCGTTGATGATCCGGTTCGACATCTTCTCGAGCAGATCGTGCGGCAGCCTGGCCCAGTCGGCAGTCATCGCATCGTCGCTGGTCACGGCGCGGATGATGATCGGGTGACCGTACGTGCGCTCGTCCCCCATCACGCCGACGGACCTGATGTCGGCGAGAACCGCGAACGCCTGCCAGATCTCCCTCTCCAGCCCCGCGCCACGGATCTCGTGTCGCACGATCTCGTCGGCGTGCTGAAGCGTGGCGACTCGGTCGGGGGTGACCTCACCGATGATGCGGACGCCGAGACCCGGGCCAGGGAATGGCTGGCGCCACACGATGTCGTCGGCGAGGCCCAGTTCGGTGCCGACCCTTCGCACCTCGTCCTTGAAGAGATCGCGGAGCGGCTCGCACAGCTCGAGCGTCATGTCCTCGGGGAGACCGCCGACGTTGTGGTGGCTCTTGATGACGGCCGCGGTGCCGTCGGCGCCGCCGCTCTCCACGATGTCGGGATACAGCGTTCCCTGCACGAGGAACTTCGCGTCGGTGAGACCGCCCGTGTGCTCCTCGAAGATGCGCACGAACAGCTCGCCGATCGCCTTTCGCTTCGCCTCGGGTTCGGTGACGCCGCGGAGTTTCTCGAAGAAGCGCGCCCCCGCATCGACGTGAATGAGCTCGATGCCCATGCTGCGCCTGAACGTCTCGACCACCTGCTCGCTCTCGCCCCGCCGCATGAGCCCGGTGTCGACGTACACGCACGTCAACTGGTTGCCGATGGCGCGGTGGACGAGCGCGGCGGCGACGGAGGAGTCGACACCTCCCGAGAGGCCGCAGATGGCCCTCTCGCCGCCCACCTGTGCCCTGACCGCCGCGACCTGGTCCTCGACGATGGAGGCCATCGTCCAGTCACCCCGGCAACCGGCGACCTCGCGGAGGAACCGGCGCAGCAGTGCCTGGCCGCCGGCGGAATGCACCACCTCGGGATGGTGCTGCACCCCGTAGATGCGCCGCCCGTCGTCCTCGATCACCGCGTTCGGTGCGTCGGGCGTGCCCGCGGTCACCCGGAAGCCCGCCGGAACCTCGCTCACGAAATCGAAATGGCTCATCCACACGTCGTGGGAGACGGGCAACGACATGTCGAGGATGGAGGAGCCGTCCGCGGTGCGGCTGAGAACTGCGCGGCCGTACTCGCCCCTGCCGCCCCGTGCCACCGTTCCGCCGAGTTGCTGGGCTACCAGCTGGCATCCGTAGCAGATGCCGAGGATGGGTATCCCCAGGCCGTACACGGCGGGATCGAGCGCGGGCGCTCCCTCCACGTGGACGCTCTTCGGGCCGCCGGAGAGGATGATGGCCTTCGGCGCGCGTGCGGCGACCTCGGCTGCGGTGATGCGGTGCGGCACGATCTCCGAGTAGACCGATTCCTCCCTCACGCGCCGCGCGATCAACTGGGCGTACTGTGCGCCGAAATCGACGACAAGGACGGTGTCGTGCGCGGCGTGGGGGCTCATGATTTGTCCCACCCTAGTTGGCGTGTGACGATGGGGCCGTGGCCCGTCACCGCGCATTCGCCCTCGCCGCTTTTCTTTTTGTCAGCGCACCTTTCGTCCCTGCCACCGTTGACGCCTCGGCCACGCAGTACGCCCATCGACAGGGGCGCGTGACGACGGATACCGCCGTGCCGGCGGACGAGGTCACGGACACCACGCTCGTGTGGCGCATAGAGAACGACCCGTCGGAGTGCATCGGCTTCCTGCCGAAACCCGGGTGCGGATATGAGCCGACCGATGCGGGCGAGCGGGGCGGGGCCCTCCAGATCACCCTGTTCTTCGTGCTGCTGGGCGCTGTCGGGTTCATCGCGACGGTGGTCGTGCGCAACGTCATCCGGCGCGACAGGACCGTGAACGCGCAGCACCCGGGAACGACCCGCACGGACTGACCGCGAACTACCGTTTCCGCGGTGGGCGTTCTCTACATCCTGGTCAGCGGCGCCTGCTTCGGCCTGCTCCCCTGGTTCGCGCGCATCTCCTACGACCACGGCGCCGACCCGTTCGGCATGCTCGCCGCACGCTTCACGATGGCGGCCGTGATGCTGCTCGTCATCAGGGCCGTGCGGATGCGCCGCGTGCCGTTCCCCCGCGGGCGCAAGTTCGTGCACCTCTTCCTGCTCGGTGCCGTCGGTTACGCCCCGCAGTCCACCTTCTTCTTCAACGGCGTGAAACGGATCGACATCAGTCTGGCCACGGTCATCTTCTACACGTACCCGGTGTTCGTCGTTCTCGCGAGCTGGCTGGTGTTCAGGCACAGGCCGAACCGGGTGATGTCCGTGTGCCTCACCGCCGCGGTCGCGGGGGCTGCACTGACAGCAGGTCAGGTGGGCAGCGGGAGCGTCACGGGAGTGCTCCTGATGCTGGGGGCCGCCACCTGGTACACCGGCTACATCCTCGTCAGCACCAAGGTGGTGGCGGACGTGGACGCGCTCACCTCGATCACCACCGTGATGCTCGGTGCGTCCGCGGCGCACATCGTGATCCTCCTGGTGGGGACCGCCTCACTCCCCGCCGACGGCACGGGATGGGCCGCCGCGGCAGCGGCTGCGTTCTTCTCCACGGTCATCGCGATGGGGTTCTTCTTCGCCGGCATCAAGATCGTCGGCCCGGGCGCCGCCGCAGTGCTGAGCACGATCGAGCCGGTTGTCTCGATCATCGTGGGCGTCACCGCACTCGACGAGACACTGGGGGCCGTGAGACTGGCGGGCGCGGCGCTCGTGCTGGTGAGCGTTGCCGTCCTTGCCCGCGTGTCCGGCGGGGCGACCGACGTGCCCGCCCCGGCCAAGGACTAGCGGTGGTCGATGAAGTAGTTCTCGAGGGCGGCGAGCATGTCGATGTAGACGTGCTCGTTCATCTCGGCGCGGGCTGACTCCCACCAGGCGATTCTCATGGCGAGCACCGTGAGGAACGCGAGAACCGCGGCATCGGTCAACGCCACGTGGCTGAGCTTGTAGATCTCCCCGAAGCTCTTTCCCGGGTTCGTCTGCCAGAACCACAGGAAGTTGGCACTGGCCTGCTGGTTCTGCAGGAACAGCGCGAACGGCCCGATCACCTGGGAGAGGGCGAGCCATGTGAGGAGGATGGGCAGGAAGAGCGCACCCGCGCGCACGATGAGGAGAAGTCTCGGGGCCTGCGTGCGGTACGGGAGCATCTGGTCGACGTTGGCGTTCGCCCACTTGGCGACATTGCGTCCCGCCTCGAGGTCGTCGACGAACTGGCGGGCCGCGGCACCCATCCGGTTGGTCTGCTTCGAGACCTTCAGCCATTTCCGCACCGCGGCGACCGCGGCCTGGTGGGATGCACTGTCTGACATGGTTCTTCCTTACCTCGTGCAGTCTTCGCTGAGCTGCGGACCGCTGAACAACAGATAGACAACCATCGTGTACGAGCCGGCGCTGCCGATGACGACATTCTCGCCGTCAACGCGCGCCGATCTCGCGCCGGCGGTGCGCATCTCCACGCTCGTCAGCAACGGGGAGGACTTGCGCAGGGCGGGGAGAACGGCCTTCGCCCTGCCGTCACCGTCACCCGGTGATTCGTTCGAATTGAACCCGCCCATCACGATGACGAGACCGGGCTTGGCCTGGGCGGGGCTCCAGCCGCGCTTCGCGAGT
>RFZO01000113.1 GCA_009920715.1 Actinomycetota bacterium
CTCGCGTGCCGCCAGCTCGTCGAGCACCGCCACGAGCCCGGGGCGCAGGCCCTCACCCGTGGCCACGCGGCCCCCGGCGAGCGGGCTCCACGCGAGCGGCACGAGCGACTTCTTCATGCAGTGGTCGAGGGTGCCGTCACGCATGGGGTCGAGCCGGGCAACGGAGAACTCGGGCTGCACGGTGGCCAGGTTGAACGAGAGCCGCGCCTCGAGCAGTTGCGTCTCGGACACGGTGTAGTTGGACACGCCGACCTCGCCCACGAGGCCGCGGCCGCGCAGCGAGGAGAACGCGGCGAAGATCTCGTCGGGGTGCGTGAACATGTCGGGCCGGTGGATCTGGTACAGGTCGACGTGGTCGGTGTTCAGGCGGCGCAGCGACGCCTCGCACGCCGCAATGAGGTAGTCGCGGCTCGAGTCGTAGGGCTGTCCGGGGATGATGCCGCCCTTGGTGGCCAGCACCACCCTGTCGCGCAGGCCGGGCTGGCGGGCGAAGAGCCGGCCGAGCGACTCCTCGCACGAACCGAACGCGGTGCCGCCCCAGTCGAGGCCGTACACGTCGGCGGTGTCGATGAGGTTGATGCCGAGGTCCACGGCAGTGTTCACCGCAGCGGCGGTGTCGTCGTCCGTGCCCGTGAGCCGCCAGCACCCGAACGCGAGCGGGGAGACGGGCGGAAGCTGGCCGATGCGCCGCGGTGCGTCGAGCACCACGGGCGAGACGGAGACGGGCGGGATGTTCTGGCTCATGTGTGGTCCTGTGTCCTCTCGAACCTGCTGACGCGGTGGATGCCCATGGCGGACTCCTCGTGGAGAGCGCGCACGAGACGAACGGGGTGGGGGAAGCGGGCGTCGAACTCGGCCTGCAGCCGTTGCTGGATGTCGGGCCGCCCCACGGCGTCCCACTGCTCCATCGACTCCCACACGAAAACGAGCGTGACCTCGCCTGGCCGGGAATCGTCCAGCCAGACCTCCTTCGCGAGGAAGGGAATGCGGTCGTGGCCGTCGAGAAGCGCCTCGCCGAGCGTCCACACCTCGTGGTCGACGCGCAGGAACTCGTCGACGTGGGCGGGATCCATGCCGAACACCAGCACCTCCACGGGCCGACGCTCGCCGGACACGAAGCTGAACCCGCGGCTCACCGCAGCGCCTCCACGAGGTCGGGGGTGATCTCCGCAACCGTCCGCACGCCGCACAGCTGCATGGCGCGACGCAGCTCGTCGGTGAGCATCGCGTGTGCCCGCTCCACGCCCGCCTCGCCGGCTGCGCCGAGGCCGTAGAGGTACGTGCGGCCCATGGTGCACGCGTCAGCACCGAGCGCGATCGCCTTCACGATGTCCCCGCCGCGGCGGACGCCGCCGTCGCAGATGACGGTGGCGCCGGGCCCGAGTGCCTCGCGGACGGGGCGCACGCCGTCGGCGCCGCGCTGCACCGCGGTGACGGCGTCCTCCACCGTCTGCACGCCCTTCAGCAGCACCTTGCCCTGCCACTCGGAGCGGAACCAGTCCAGGTCGTCCCACGAGAGTGCGGGGTCGAACTGCTCGCTGATGAAGTCCGAGAGGGTGACGGCGGTGCCCGAACCGTCGGGGCCGGAACCTGCCACGTTCGCGAACGTGATGGGCTCGTGGCGCACGAAGTCCCACGTCCACGCGGGGTGCCTGAGGCCGTCGACAAGGGTGCCCGGGCCGAGCTTCGGCGGGAGGGTGAAACCTCGCCGCACGTCGCGCTCGCGCCGGCCGAGCACTGCCGTGTCCACGGTGATCATGATGGTGTCGTAGCCGCACGCAGCGGCCCGCCGCAGCATGTCGCGCACCATCCCGCGGTCGCGCCACACGTACACCTGGAACCATTTCGGCCCCGTTGTCACCGCGGCGACCTCCTCGATGGAGCGGGTGGACAGGGTGGAGAGCGCGTAGGGGAGCCCGTGCGCGCCGGCGACGCGGGCCACCGCCAGTTCGCCCTGGGAATGGGCGATGCGCGTGAAGCCGGTGGGGGAGAAGACGAGCGGGGAGCCCAGCCTGTGGCCGAGAAGCTCGACGGACGTGTCCACGTGCGACACGTCGCGCATCACGCGCGGCCGGAACCCGTACCCCGCGAACGCGGCCGTGTTCCCGCGCAGCGACGTCTCGTCCTCCGCGCCGCCGTCGATGTAGTCGAAGATGCCCCCGGGCAGACGGCGCCGGGCGATCTCGCGGAGGTCACCGATGTTCGCGGCGCGCAGGAACCGGCGCCGGCGCGGCGAGAGGACGGGCCGGGCGAACCTGGCGACGGAACGCAGTGTCCTCAGCATCGGTTCACCCCTCTTTCCCTGCTCGGACTGTCCGCACGAGCGTAACGAGGCGCGCACATACACTCGTCATCGATGGCCGAACTCACGTATTCCTCGTATCTCATGGTGGACGAGTTGCTCTCGCTCCAGCGCCCCCAGTCCGACGGGCCGGAGCACGACGAGATGCTCTTCATCATCATCCACCAGAGCTACGAGCTGTGGTTCCGTTCGCTGCTGCACGAGACCGCCCGCGCGCAGGAACTGCTGGAGACCTCCCGGCTGCACGAGGCCCTTGCCACCATCGGGCGCACGCGCACCATCATGAAGGCACTCGTGGCCCAGGTGGACATCCTCGAGACGATGACACCGCTGCAGTTCAACTCCTTCCGATCCCGCCTCGAGTCCTCCAGCGGGTTCCAGTCCGCCCAGTTCCGCGAGCTCGAGGCTGTGCTCGGGTCCCGCCGTGCGGATGCGCTGGGTCCGCTCGCCGACGGTTCGCAGGCCCGTCAGCGAGTCGAGGCGGCGATGAACAGGCGGAGCCTGTGGGACAGCCTGATTGTGCTGCTGCACGCCCGCACCGGCCGCGTGCCGGCAGACATCCTCTCGCGCGACGTGTCGCTGCCACACGAACAGGACCCGCGCGTGCAGGAGGTGCTGATCGAGGCGTACAGGAACGACCCGGAGGCGGCGCTGCTGCTCGAGCGCTTCGTCGACCTGGACGAGGGGCTGCAGGAGTGGCGCTACCGCCACGTGAAGATGGTGGAGCGCACCATCGGCGCGAAGGTGGGCACCGGTGGGTCGTCTGGCCGCGACTACCTGCTCGGCACCCTGTTCCGGCCGGTGTTCCCCGACCTGTGGGCAATCCGCGACAGGTTCTGACGCCGCGCGGGAGTCGTGGCCGGCGGGGCGGTTGGGCGAGAATCATCCGGTGACATTCCCCTCCGACCTCGAGATCGCACAGGCGGCGCGCATGCTGCCGATCACGGAGATCGCGGGAGGGCTGGGGCTCTCCGCTGATCACGTGGAGACCCACGGCCGGCACGTGGCGAAGATCGAGCTCGAGGCAATCGCGGACGCGGCGGCGGCGGGGAGACAACGCGCGAAGTACGTGGTGGTCACCGCGGTCACGCCGACACCGCTCGGCGAGGGGAAGACGACCACATCCGTGGGGCTCGCACAGGCGATGGCCCGCATCGGCCGCAAGGGTCTGCTCGCACTGAGGCAGCCCTCGATGGGCCCGACGTTCGGCATCAAGGGCGGCGCGGCAGGCGGCGGGCACAGCCAGGTGGTCCCGATGGAGCTGCTGAACCTGCACCTCACGGGCGACTTCCACGCGGTCACCGCGGCCCACAACATGTGCGCGGCGATCCTGGACAACCATCTCCACCAGGGCAACGCGTGCGGGATCAACCCGAAGACCATCACGTGGCGCCGCGTGCTGGACGTGAACGACAGGTCGCTGCGCAACGTGGTTATCGGGCTCGGCGGCAAGGACGACGGGGTCGTGCGCGAGTCAGGGTTCGACATCACCGCCGCGTCGGAAGTGATGGCGATCCTCGCCCTCTCGGTGTCGCTCGCCGACATGCGGGCCCGTCTCGGCCGGATCGTCGTGGGCTACGACCGTGACGACGTGGCGGTGACCGCGGAGCAGATCGGCGCGGCCGGTGCCATGGCGGTCATCCTGCGCGACGCCCTCAGGCCGAACCTGATGCAGACGCTGGAGAACACCCCCGTGCTCGTCCACGCGGGGCCGTTCGGCAACATCGCCACCGGGAACTCGTCGGTGGTCGCCGACCTGCTCGGCATCAACCTGGCCGAGTACCTCATCACCGAGGCGGGGTTCGGGGCCGACATGGGCGCGGAGCGCTTCTTCAACATCAAGTGCCGAGTGTCGGGACTGCGCCCCGATGCGGCAGTGCTGGTCACCACCGTGCGGGCGATGAAGGCACACTCCGGCCGCCACCGCATCGTGGCGGGGAGACCGCTGCCGCCGGGACTGCTGGAGGAGAACCCCGACGACGTGCGGGCGGGGGCGGCGAACCTCGCCAAGCAGATCGAGAACGTGCGCATCCACGGGGTGTCGCCCGTGGTCGCCATCAACGCGTTCCCCGGCGACCACCCGAGCGAGCACCGGGCGATCATGGAGGTGGCCGAATCGATGGGGGCCCGCGTGGCGGTGTGCACGCACTTCGCCGACGGCGGCGCCGGGGCGGAGGACCTCGCGCACGCGGTGGTGCGGGCCTGCGAGGAGCCCACTGATTTCGCCTTCCTGTACCCGGACGAGGCGTCGCTCGCGGAGAAGATCGAGACCGTGGCCACGCGCGTGTACGGGGCGGCACGCGTGGAGTACTCGAACGAGGCCCGCGCCCAGCTGGCGCGTTACGAGAGGAACGGGTTCGGGCGGCTGCCCGTGTGCATCGCAAAGACCCACCTGAGCATCAGCGGGGACCCGTCCCTGAAGGGCGCGCCCACGGGGCACACGCTGACCGTGCGCGAGGTGAGGGCATCGGTCGGCGCGGGTTTCGTCTACCCGATCTGCGGCGACATGCGCACGATGCCGGGACTCGGGGCCGACCCCGCGGCGCTGTCGATCGACCTCGACGCGGACGGCCGGGTCACCGGCCTGTTCTGAGACCCGTCACTTGCCCTTCAGCGCGGCCACGACGGGAGCAATCTCCTCGATGTTCTCCCCGCCCACGATGAAGTAGCTGAACCCCCACCGCTCGCGCGCCGCGAGGATGGTCTCGGTGACCGAATCAACGCTGCCGATGAGCGCGAACGGCGACTCCTCCACGAACTCGGCCGGGATGCCGAACATACCGGCAATGGCGTCCACGGTGCCGCGGCGGTCGTCGGTGACCTTCACGAAGAACGTGCGGATGTTCATCTCGATGTCGGCGAGGCGGTGCGCCCCTGCCTCGGCCACGATGTCCACCTTCTTGTCCACCTCGGCCGCCGTCATGGTGCTCACTGCCTCCACGCCGATGACGCCGGCCGTGAGCGTGCCGTTGATGCCGACGATATCGGCCTCGCGCGCCGCGATGGAGAGAACTCGCTTGCCGCCGCCGCCGATGAGGATCGGCGGGCACGGCCGCTGCAGCGGCTTCGGCAGGCCGTCGTAGTTGGTCACGGTGTAGTGCTCGCCCGCATGCGTGAAGCGACCCTCCGCCATGGTGCCCTTGATGACGGCAAGGCCCTCGACGAACCGGTCGATGCGCACCTTGGGGGAGTCGTACGGGATGCCGGCCTCCTCGTAGTCGCTGATCATCCATCCCGCGCCGAGGCCGATCTCCAGGCGTCCGTCCGACAGGAGGTCGATGGTGGCGAGTTCCTTCGCGAGCACCACGGGGTGCTTGTAGTCGTTGTCGAACACCAGCGCACCCACGCGCAGGTCCGTGGTGGCGTCGGCCGCCGCCATGAGCGCGGGCACCGGCGCGAGCTGGTCGGTGAAATGGTCCGGCATGGTGAGCACGTCGTAGCCGTTCGCCTCCGCGCGCCGGGCGAGATCCGCCCACTCACGTGCCGACGACGCGCGCGACGCCTGCACCCCGAACCTGAAACCGCGATGGGGGAACTTGCTCATCCGGCGAGGGTACCCGTGTGAGGTGCCCCGCCCCGCCTGCGGCACGCGGGTACCGTGGTCGTGCTGTGAGGAACCCCGCATCTTGGACCGCCCGCATGGCCGTCGCCGTCGTCGCCGGTGCGCTCCTCGTCAGCGCGGCCGTCGTGGGGGCCGCCCCGCACGCATGGGGCGTGCTGCACGCGCACGAAGAGGTGCCGGTGCGCCTGCCGGCGTCGTTCACGGGGCTCGCCACGCGCAGCCGCATCCTCGACGTGAAGGGCACCCAGATCGGCGTCTACGAATTCGAGAACAGCCAGCCGTTGTCCATCGAGGCGGTGCCCGACCATGTGGTGGCCGCTGTCCTCGCCGTGGAGGACGCGGGGTTCGAGGCGCACAAGGGCGTGAACCTGCGGGCGCTCGTGCGCGCCACGCTCGCAAACTTCCAGTACACGGCTTCGCGCCAGGGTGCGTCCACGATCACCCAGCAGGTCGTGAAGAACGAGTTCCTGGCCGGCCTGCCCCGAGACGGCCGCTACAAGATCCTCCAGGCCCGCTACGCGGTGATGCTCGAGAAGTCGGTGCCGAAGTCCGCCATCGTGGAGCGCTACCTGAACACCGTGTTCTTCGGGAACAACGCCTACGGCATCCAGGCTGCGGCGGAGACGTACTTCGGGGCGAAGGTGGCGGACCTCACGCTCGCCCAGGCGGCATTCCTGGCCGGTCTCGTGCGCGCGCCGTCCACGTATGACCCAATCAGGAGGCCGGAGCAGGCGCGGCGCAGGTTCGCACAGGTGCTCGACCGCCTGGTGGAGACCTCACTCATGACGCGTGCGGAGGCCGACGCGACGCTGGCCGTCTTCCAGATACCGGAGAAGGCCGGGGCGGTGGCACAGCAGTCCACGTCGCGCACCTACATCAGCGAGATGATCCGTGACTACCTGCTGAACAAGAGCAC
>RFZO01000114.1 GCA_009920715.1 Actinomycetota bacterium
CTCGACGATCACGTTGCTCGACGACCCGATGCCGATCGCGAACCGGCCCGGGGCGGCGTCCGCGAGCGTGGCCACGGACTGCGCGAAGCACGCGGGGCTGCGGGTGTAGGCGGGGACGATCGCGGTGCCGAGTCTCAGGCGGGGCTCCCATGCCGCCGCGAGCGCGAGCGGCGTGAACGCATCCGCACCGTCTGCCTCCGCCGACCAGATGTCGGTGTACCCCATGTCGGCCAGCTCCACCAGCTTGTCGCGCTGGGCATGCAGATGACCCGGCAGCGGCACGGTCATCCCGGGTCGCACCGGCATGCCGTTGTGGCTCTTCGCTCCGTAGGCGTTCATCGTGTTCTCCTCTCCCCTCGCGGGGTGTGTTGTCAGTCCTTGTGCATGCGGGCGATGCAGCTCTGGCTGGCGGTTGCCATGAGGGTGCCGTCCTCGGCGTACATGTGCACCAGGCCGTGGCCGAACCCCCGCGCCAGACCGTGCACCTTGATGTCGATGAGAACCCACTGAGTCGGCACCAGGTTCATCACCCGCAGGGTGTTGTCGAGGGAGTTCCCGCCGCCGCGCACGCCGAGCGACTGCCCGACGCCTCGGGGGACGAAGTCACCCAGCACCCCCAGCGTGGCCGCGTCGACACCGTCGATGATGGACGGGAGGCGGGCCCACATGACGGTGTGCCCGTCGTTCTTCGTGCCGTCGAGCTGGCCCTCGGTGCGCACGCTCACCATGCGCTCGAGCATGAAGTCGTGGATGGACTCCTCGGTGGTCCAGCGGTGGGCGTACTCGGGGCACTCGTCGGGCGGCGGTGCCGGCGGCGCGGTCTCCCACTGCCCCGAGTGCGGGAAATCACGGTCGCCGAGGGCTGCGTTGACCACCAGGATCTCGCGCTCGCCGACATGGGCCACCACGCGCGCCTGGGTGATCGCGTTCCCCGCCACGGGCACGATGACGTCGATGTCCATGACCTCGCCCGGGCGCGCATAGCTGAGGTACTGCGCGGTGGACCAGACGAGCTTGCGGCCCGTGCTGCCCTCGAGGGCCGAGATCGCGGCACCGAGACCCGCCCCGCCGTAGAGGAAATTGCCGCCCGTGCAGAGCTTGCGTTCGATGGGCAGGTACCAGCGGAAGGGGTTGTGGGTCTGCTCGAGTCCCAGGAAGGTGCGGCTGTCCATGTCGTGTCCACGCTAGTTCCGGGCCCGAGTTTCCAACGGACCGGGAACGGCCGGCGTGGGCTAACTTCGCGACCATGGGGGATACACCGTGGTTGGGTGACGCATGTTCGCTGGTGGACGAGTTCCGCGCGGGCAGACGGTCGCCCATCGAGGAGATGAAAGCCACGCTCGCGGCCGTGAGCGCGAGCAACCTGAACGCGGTGTCGTTCGTCGACGAGGAGGGAGCGCTCGCGAGAGCCGCCTCCGCCGACGTGTCGCGACCGTTCGGTGGCGTGCCGCTCGGCGTGAAGGAACTCGACCACGTCGCGGGCTGGCCGGCCACCGAGGCATCCGTCCCGCTCGCGGACCGCATGTCGGGCTGGACGTCCACCATGGTGGAACGACTCACGACCGGTGCCGGGGCGAACCACTTCGGTCTCACCACGTCCAGCGAGTTCGGCGGCGTCAACATCACGCGCACCGTGCTGAACGGCGTCACCAGGAACCCGTGGGACACCTCGCGCACGCCGGGTGGTTCGTCCGGCGGCACGGGCGCGGCGGTGGCGGGCGGACTCTTCACCCTCGGCACCGGCGGTGACGGGGGCGGGTCGATCCGCATCCCCGCTGGGTTCAACGGGCTCGTCGGCCTGAAGTCCACGTTCGGGCGCATCCCCCGCGGCCCGCGGGTGGAGTACGGCAACCTCACGGTGACGACGGGCGGGCTCACGCGCAGCGTGCGCGACACGGCGCGGTGGTTCGACGTGTGCAACGGTCACCACTCGGGTGACCCGCTCAGCCTCCAGCGCGTCGAGGGCTGGGAGGCGGCGCTCGGCACCGTCCCCGTGAGGGGGCTGCGCGTGGCGATCGTGGAGGACTGGGGCGGTGCCGTGGTCTCCCCCGCCATGTGGAACGTGCTGCTCGAGGCCGCGGACCATCTCGTTGCCTCCGCTGGTATGCGCCGAATCGACGGCGTCGACACCTCGCTGCCGCGCATGGGTGCGGCATGGTCCATCAGCGGGATGATCGAGATCGCCGCGCTTCTCGGCGACCTGTGGCCCGCGTGTGCCGACGACCTCACCCCCGAGATGCGGGCGGGACTGCGCCGCACCGAGGGCCGCTACAACGCGGCCGAGCGCGCCAAGATCGAGGCGCGTCGCGCGGAACTGAACGTGCGGATGCACGAGATCTTCTCGCAGGTCGACATCGTCATCACCGCGTCCAACCCCGACATCGCATTCACCGCCGAGGGTCCCCTGCCCGACACGTTCGGCGGCATCACCGCGGGGGCGGGCAACAACGGCCTGCTCACGTTCCCCTGCAACCTCCACGGCAACCCGGGCATCTCGGTGCCGGCCGGCACCGTCGACGGCCTGCCCGTGGGTCTGCAGATCATCGGCCCGCACTTCAGCGAGCAGGTGCTGCTGGAACTGGCCCACATCCTCGAGAAGGAGCGGCCGTGGCCGCTCGTCGCACCGGGGGCACCGTTGTGAGCACGAACACCGGCCCGCTGGCGGGCGTGAAGGTCATCGACATGTCGGTGATGATCTCCGGGCCGCTCTCCGCGATGATGCTGGCCGACCAGGGCGCCGACGTCATCAAGGTCGAGTCACCCGGCATCGGCGACATGATGCGGTTCCTCGGCAGCCAGAAAGGCGGCGAGACGGGCATCTTCGCGCTGCACAACCGAGGCAAGCGCTCCATCGGCGTGAACCTCAAGTCCGACGAGGGCCGCGACGTGCTGCGCCGCCTGCTCTCCGACGCCGACGTGCTCATCCAGAACTTCCGCCCGGGAGCCCTCGAGAAGCTCGGGTTCGGCTACGACGACGTGAGGAAGTTCAACGACCGCATCGTCTACGTGTCCATCAGCGGTTTCGGGCAGGACGGCCCCCGCAGTGGGCAGCGCGTGTACGACAACGTGATCCAGGCCGCATCCGGGCTGGCGTCCGTCCAGACCGACAAGGCCACGGGTCGTCCGCAGATCTTCCGCACGCTCGTGTGCGACAAGGTCACCTCGTACACGGTCGCCCAGGCGGTCACCGCCGCCCTGTTCGCACGCGAGAGGGGAAACGGCGGCCAGCACATCGAGGTGGCCATGATCGACTCCGCAATCGCGTTCATGTGGCCCGACTCGGCGATGGATGCCGCGCTGCTCGACGACGACGTCATGCGCACCCCCACAATCGGCGAGAACTACGCGGCGCTCGAGCTGAAGGACGGGTTCGTCACAGTCTCGGCGGTCTCCCAGCCCGAGTTCGAGGGGTACTGCGCCGCCCTCGGAAACCCGGGCCTCGCGAAGGACCCGCGTTTCGCCGACGCCGCCGCGCGCTCGGCGAACACGGCCGAGCTGCGCCTCGAGATAAAGAAGCTCACCGATGCGATCACCGTGGAGGAGTTCCTCGCGAACGCCGTTGTCCACGACGTGCCCGCCAGCGGCATCAACACGCTGCACACCGTGCACGAGGAGCCGCAGGTGGTGCACAACGGTTCGTTCGTGGTGCGCGAGCACCCGCAGGCAGGCATGATCCGCGAGGCACGGCACGCGCCGCGCTTCGGCGGCACCCCCACGGAGCATCCCGCCCCGGCCCCGGTGCGTGGCCAGCACAGCGACGAGATCGTGTCGGGCCTGGGGCTCGACGCGGAGGCCCTGCGCGCGTCCGGCGCGATCTTCTGACGGGGACCAGGCAGCAACCCCGCACGGCCGTTCACCGCGGGGCGGTCCGGCTCACTTCGTGAGCGCTCGGCCGACGATCTCCTTCATGATCTCGGATCCGGCTGTCGGCCCATGCACGCGCGATCTTGTACTCGTTCATGTACCCGTACCCGCCGTGCAGCTGCAGGCACCTGTCCACCACCTTGTTCTGCAGTTCCGTGGTGTGGAACTTGGATGCGGCGGCCTGCTCCGCGGTGAGCTTGCCCTCGCAGTGGAGCTCGATGCACCTGTCGACGTACGCCTGGGCGACCTGCACCTCCGTGTGCAGCTCCGCCAGCACGAACTTCGAGTTCTGGAACGACGAGATCGACTGCCCGAACGCCTTCCGATTGTTCGTGTACTCGATGGTCATCCGCAGTGCCGAGGCCGCCACCGCCACCGCGCCGACAGCGATGGAGAGTCGCTCCTGCGCCAGGTTGCGCATGAGATACGTGAACCCCATTCCGGGTTCCCCCAGCACGTTCGCCGCCGGCACCTCCACGTCGCTGAAGAACAGCTCGGCGGTGTCCTGGGCGTGCATGCCCAGCTTGTCGAGGTTGCGCCCGCGCTCGAACCCCTTCATCCCCCGCTCGAGGATCATGAGGGTGAAGCCGCGGTGGCCGGCATCCGGGTCGGTGCGCACCGTGGTGATCACCAGGTCCGAGTTGATGCCGTTGGTGATGAAGGTCTTCGCGCCGTTCAGCACCCACGTGTCGCCGTGGCGCACAGCCGTGCTGCGGACCCCCGCCACGTCGCTGCCCGTGTTCGGCTCCGTGATGGCGAGGGCACCGATCAGCTCGCCCCGCACCATGCCCGGCAACCAGCGCTGCTTCTGTTCGTCGCTTGCGAGGGACAGGTAGTACGGCAGCACGATGTCGTTGTGCAGGGTGAAGCCGTTGGCGGAACCGATGCAGCCGGAGTCACTGACCTCCTCCTGCATCACCGCCCCGAAATGGAAGTCGTCCACCCCGCCGCCACCGAACTCCTCCGGCACGTTGTAGCCGAGGAACCCGTGGCGTCCCGCCTGCAGCCAGATGTCGCGGGGCGTGATGCCGTCGCGCTCCCACTGGTCGTGGTTCGGTGCCACCTCCTTGTCCAGCCAGGAGCGGAAGGCCGAGCGGAACTGCTCGTGCTCGGGCGAGTAGACGGTGCGTTCGAAGAATTCCACGCGCGGAATCTATGCGAGCACGGCGCGGGCCACTAAGTCCGTGCCGAACGCCGTGAGGATGGCGAGGTACATGAGCCCGGTGGCGGCCATGACGGCGGAGTAGCTGCGCTCCTTGAGGGCACGGATGGTGACCTCGATGAGGACGGCGGTGGTCACCGCGCACGCCAGCCAGAACCAGCCCAGCGTGCCGTTCCACCCGTCATCGACGGACCCGCCGAGCACCGCGATCATCCCCGTGGGGAGGAGCATCACCGCGACCTCCACCGGCAGCAACCAGCGCACCACCACGACAAGTTCGTTGAGGATGCGCCGGGGAAGGCCGGGCTGCACCAGGTACCAGTGCCCGAGCAGCATGGCGTCGCTGACGGCACCCAGGAAGAACGTGCCGACAACCGCGCGCAGGAGCGACACGGTCACGTCACCCGCACCCGATGCTGCATCGAGTGCACCCGCGACAACCCCGACCAGCCCGAAGACCGGCGCGACGATGTCGAGGCGGGGATTGCGGCGCATCATCGTGGCCAGCGACACCAGCACCACCGCGGCCGCGGCGGCCTCCCGAACCGGGAGCACGTCCGTGGCCAGCGCCGCCGCAATCCCGCCCGCCGCGATGAGCAGGTACGTGATGCGGATCAGCCAGCCGTAGCCCCGGCCGATTTCGTAGCGGCGCGTGGTGAACCAGAGGAAGAACAGACCGCCCGTGCCCCACTGGAGGAGCACGGTGGCCGCGTCGAGCTTGATCACCTGTGGATCACTTGGCGGTCACCGTCTCCGTGTCGCGCCCGGAGCGAAGCAGGGTGCCGGCGCGCGCGTCGAGCGCGACGTTGTCGCGCACGGACTCGACACCGTTCACGATCACGTGCTCGACACCGATCGACTCGCTGTACACGCGCCCCGCGCCGCCCGGCAGGTCGAAGCGCATCTCGGCCGGCCCGGGCCCGATGCGCTGCGGGTCGAAGACGCAGATGTCCGCGGCCCATCCCGTGGCCAGACGGCCGCGGTTCTTCAGGCCGTAGTAGCGGGCCGGACGGTCGGTCAGGTGGTACACCGCCTCCTCCAGCGGCATCAGCCCGTGCTCGCGCACGGCGCGCTGCAGCATGCTCGTGCAGAACGCGTAGCTGTCGATCATGTCGAGGTGCGCGCCGGCGTCGCTCGCCCCCACGATGGCGCGGTGGTCGCGCCACACCTGCACGCGCTTCTCCCACGTCTCGCGGGTCTGGCCGTTGTCCTGGTTGGCGATGACCGTGTTCAGGTTGTCGTCGATGACGATGTCGCACAGCAGGTCCCACGCGCTCGACCCGGTCTCCGCGGCGATCTCGCCGATGATGCGTCCCTCGTGCGGCTTCCACTTGGCACTGAACGTCTGGAGCAACTGGTAGTTGCCCCAGTTGCCGATGGCTTTGGTGGGGCCCTCGGTCGACTGGGCGAGCTCGTTCATCCGGGCCCGGCCGGCGGGGTCACGCAGCATCGCGAGCTTCTCCTCCGGGGGCAGCGCCATGAGTGTGTCCCAGCCGTTCAGGATGTCGAGGATGAACCCGCTGCGGAAGTTCAGCCGGAGACGGAACGTGTCGGGCAGGGTGAGAGCGAGAACCTGGCCGCCGCGCGACGCGGCGATGTCGAAGCCGGCCAGCTGGTGCTGCACCAGCTCCCAGTTCTGGGCGTACACCTGCAGGAGGTTCCAGTTCAGCGGTCGGTCGGCCGCTGCGCTCATGTCCCCCATCAACTCGAACGTCTCGCGGTCG
>RFZO01000115.1 GCA_009920715.1 Actinomycetota bacterium
AACGGGGGGATGTCCTCGTCACCATCCTCATCCGCGTCGCCGCGGTTCGGGGCGACGAACCTGACCAGGTGTCCGCCCGAACCGACATTCGACATCACGCGGCGGTCGATCCAGGAGTCGAACGCCGCCCGGTCGGGAGACCGCAGGATGTCCACTTGCGTGCGGTTCAGTCGGTGTACGGCGACCCCCGCCTTCCGGTACATGGTGACCTCCACGTTCCTGTTTCGGAAGATGGGGGTGGGGGAAGTGTTGGCCGCATCTGCGGTGAGCTCCTCCGAGATCCAATCCCCAAATAGGGTCGTCCACCCCTGTCGAACCCACCCGTCATACGTCAATGCCCGCCACACCCCGGTGTCGTCGGGGTCCGCCACTGCGGACACGACCGAGGACAGTGCGCCGGGGAACGCCAGCACCCTGCCGATCCCCCTCGACTCGCTGAAGTCCCGCATGACGCGGGTCACCTCCTCCCAGGGGCGCATCCGTGCGGTCAGGGCAAACAATCGCATCCGCCATTCATTCATCCGTTCCTCCGTGTGTGCTCGGGATACCCGAGCACACACGGAGGTCCGACCCCCGCACCCACCGGTGTACCTCCGTGCAAACCCACGGAGAACACCATGCGATACGAGATCATCCGGGCCGACACCATCACCATCCCAGGCCGCGAGGACCTGGGCATCGTGACCGGGACCGTCGAGGTCTACCTCGGTCACCCAGGCTCGTACTACGATCCGCCCGAGAGTCCCGACATCCTCGACATCAGCCTCACCTACGCCGATGGGTCCGCCGTCGACGTCACCACCCTCGCCGACGATCCATACGATGTTCTGTGGGAGGCCCTGTGGAAGGCCGTCGAGGACCGACGGGTGGAGGAGGCCGACATGCGCGCCGCCGCGTTGCGCGGGGTCGACACCCTCGCCGACTCCATCCGCACCCTCCCCTACGCCTACCACTCGGAGGAAGACGCCGAGCGCCTCGTCGCCGCCCTGGCGTCGAACCCGGCATGGGTCGTCGAAGAACTGATGGCGGATGCCCGCGTCCACGAGGACTGCGACAACTACCTCAAGGCCGAACGGGTCCGCGAGGTCGCCCAGGAGGTCGAGGCCCTCGTCATGTGCCATCCTATGATCCGTCCGTCGCGGTAGTGTCGGACATGCTCCCAGTTACCCCGACCACCACGGCCGTCGATCCGATGACCCACTGCCGGTCGTGCGGGTTCATGCACCCGGTCAACGGTCCGTGCCCCGCGCCCGAACCACGGACGTTCGAGCCCATGTCCCTCGAGGCCCGCGTCCTCCTCATCGAGGCACGCCTGGGAATGAGCCCCACCCCGGTCGTCCCGCCAGTGGAACCCGCGCGGACCCCGACCGACGGTGAGGCCGAACGGCAGGCCGTCGTCAGGTACCTGACCTGGTTCGCCGAGGAGTACGATGTCGTCGTACTCCACCGCGCCATCGCCCACATCCAGGGGGGACGCCACGTCCCCCGTCCCGTGTAGCCGTGGGCATGAGCCTCATCGCCGACGAGTGGTCGTACACCGACGCAGGTTCATCCCGTCGCTACTTCAGGAACAACGCCGTCGTACACATCGGCGAGAGCATCTACTCCGAGTGCCGGTGGGAGACGTTCGATCCCGCCGCGTCGGGGGTCGCATCCGACGTGTGGGAGGCGATGGCCTCGGCCGACGCCGCCGACGGTTTCGTGTGGAGGTGCCCCCACTGCGGCGACCCCGACCCGGACGGTGAGATGCACGTGTACTGCCAGGCGATCATCATCGGGCGTCCTGCCCTGCAGGACGCCCTGCAGGACGCCGTGCGCGAATTCTCGGTCGATGCCGATCAACTTCGCCGGACGCTGCGGGACATCCTGGCGTTCGACCCGCCCGACAACATGACCCGCGAGGACGTCATCGCCGCGTACCGTGAACACGCCCGTCGGTGCCTCGGGGGTGGTGGCGACACGGAGGACTGACAGTGGACGACGACATCCAACTCATCGGCGCGGGACTCCGCGAGTACGACCCGGACCAGCCCCGGTGCCGCGCCATCCTCCGCACGCCCGTCCACGAGACGGACGGGTTCGACAACCCGTACGAGACCTACCGGGAGGAGACGTGCGTCCGCCCGAAGGGGCACGACGGCGGGTGTCGCGCGACCCGACCGGTGATGGGGTGGCCCGGCCACCGTCGCATCTCCGCACTGCTCGAGGCCTACCTGACCCTGCGCGACGAGCACGCGGAACAGGCGCGTCTGCTGGGGATGTCGTCGGAGCGCGAGGCCCGCCTCCTCGCCCGAATCGCCGAACTCGAGGCGGGCAATCGGTAAGTGCCCTATGCCCCGTGCGGGGGAGCGAGGTACGCACAGATGAACGCAGTAGTTATGCAGGCCGAACTGGCCCTCCAGGACATCCTGAACGAGCACGAGGAACTCCTCGGCCAGGCCCGAGGGTTCGGGATGCGGACGGCGGCCATCCCCCGTGGCCTCATGCCCCTGAAGGAGGCACAGGGGGTCGTCGCCAAGTTCGACGACAACACCCGCAAGCTCAAGGGCTTCCTGGATTCGCTCGGCCAGACACAGGTCCATGCGCCCGACAAGGCGACGAGGGACGCCCTCGGCGAGATCTATGACCGGGGCGCGAAGTCCCTCCGCAAGTTCGAGGACGACCTGACGAAGGCGAAGGCCGCCCTCGCCAAGCACGAGGACCTTCTCGTCGGCGAGAACTTCCAGGACATGTTCCAGGCCCTCCGCCTCGCCGTCCTGGACCTCGACCTGACCGACAAGGCCGACTTCGGGGCCAAGACGCACCTGTACCTCGACGCGACCCCGGCCTACGCCGTCGGCGTCGCCAGCGTGTGGCGCATCGACCCGAAGGAGGAGGTCTACAAGGTCCGCGCAACCTACAAGGCCGAGACGGACGAGTACATCGCCGACATGTGGTCGATGAAGTCGAACAGGTGGTTCCCCGCCGCGAAGAAGACCGGGCACGCCCGCATCTCCGCCTTCGTGAAGGCCGTCGTGGACAAGCTCAAGGCGGTCCACGACCTCGAGGGCGAGAGCCTCATCGAATCCCGCCGCACGGTCGAGGACACATCGAAGGAGGTGGCCGGCTACAAGGGCGAGATCGACGCGCGGATTCAGCGTGAGAAGGCCCAGGCGGAGTATAAGCAGGCAGAGAAAATCAGCGCCGACATCTCTCAGGCCATCGACCGCAAGCTCAGTGCGCGCCTCCCCGGTAGTCGCACGAGTAGGTACCCGTCCCGGCGGGATACTTCCACAACCCGTGTTACCACCTGGAACGCAATCTCGGTCGGCAACACGACGGTCCAGGTCGCCACCAACGTGCGTATCGACCCAACGGGAACCGCACACATCTTCGGCCACTACGGACTGAGTAGCGACTCCACCCTCAGCAAGGTCGTGCCGAAGACCGCGTTCGGGGAATCTTTCGAGACCTACGTCGATGCGGCCGTCGATGCCGTGGCGTCGTTCATCACGGCATCGACGACGCCAACGCGGGCACCGGCCCCCGTGTCCGCCCCCGCGCAGGACACGCCGCACATCCGCGCCGTCCTGCGCGGGCTCCGCGGGCTGGAGATCGAGTACCCCGGCACCCTCGGTGCCGCCGCCGAGACCGAGATCAACAAGGTCCTGACCGGTGCCGTCCCGTCGATCACCCTGTCGACGACCAAGTTGTCCCAGGTCGAGAACCCGACCGATCCCGTCGCCGTCGCCATCCAGGCCCGCGCCTTCCAGGCGCAGTACCACGGCGGGACGACGCAGGTCGGCAACATCACCATCACGCAGACCGTCGCCCTCAAGTACCGCGCCCAGATCGTGAACCTCCTCCTCACCATCCCGAGCAAGGACGCCCGCCTCCCCGGCCCGACGGACTCGAGCGTCGACCTCGCCGGCTCCATCAAGGAGTACTTCGCCCGCGGCAGCAAGGGTTCCCTCCCCGCTCTGGTGCGTAGCCTCATCGCCGACGTCACCGTCACCATCACCCGCCAGGGGGCGGTCGGACGCACGGCGGGCACGACCCGCACCGCCGGTGCCGCCGATTTCGAGAACATGGTGTGGATCCCCAATGTCCGAGAGGCCTTCGACTCCGTCCATCAGGATGAACTCGCGGAGCACGGCCACCGCGATGGGTACCCCGGCACCATCGCCGCCAAGTCGGGGTACGCAATCCGCGTGCGGGATCCAATGACGGAGCGGCAGGCCCACGAATACGTCCGCAAGGACATCTCCAATAACGGCAAGTGGGACCGCAATGCCTTCGCCATCCCCGTGACCAAGGAGCGCGTCCTCGCCACCGACAAGATCACCGTCACCGTCACCGCCCGCGACGAGAAGGAGGCCCTCCGCCAGGCGAAGATGCGGATCTACGCCACCGGTCGGTTCCCCCCGAACGCCACGGCCGTCGTCTCCGATCTCGTCCCGAAGAAGATCTCCGAGACGGCCCGCACCAAGACCTTCGAGGTCACGGGCACCCGGAAGGTCGTGATGGCCGACACCACCGACGGGTGGCTGTTCTACGGGGTGGCCCCCTACTGAGGAAAATTTCCACACGGGGGGTCGAAGTCGAACCCCCCGTGGGGTATGGCATCACGTCGGCGGCCTGAAGGCCACGGAGTTCACCCTCGCCGACCCGGACGACACGGGGATGCTCGACGTCGTCGGCTTCGACGCCGCCGCCCCGACCGTCATCGCCGACTTCGCGAAGGTGCGGTCGTGATGCCCGCCTCGCCCGAGCTGACCGCCGCCCTCCTCTCGGCGGCGTCCGTCGTCCGCGAGGCCATCAATCCTTGGTTGATGTTCCTGGCCCCCTCGACCCGCGATGAGTTCGTCCGTTCCCGCCTCGAGGGCGAGATGCGTCGACACAGGGGGAAGAAACGTCTCCGCAAGAAGAAGGCTCAACGTGCCCTAGAACGCCTGTGGCTGCTCCGCACCCTCGCCAAGCCCGTCGCGCGTCGGCTCGACTACACACAACTTGGCCAGGCACTTGTAGTGCGTCGGCTCGATTACACACCTTGGCCAGGCAGTTGTTCCCCGTGGAACCCATGCCGCCCGTGACCGGAGGTGCCTGGTGATCCTCCTGAATGGCGAACCCGTGTCGACGACCCCGTTCGACCACCCACACGGCAGGCCCACGGACCTGTTCCTGCGGATGGATGGGGTCGTGGTCAACCCCGGCGACGACGTCACCTGGTCGGGGGACATGCCCGACGGCAAGACCCACATCTGGGTTCGGTTCGACTTCCGAACCTACTCTGGCGACCTGTCCGAGGGGAACCTGTGTCTGCTCAAATGAAATGATGGGGGCAAACCCCGGTTCGCGACCGCGTAAGCAACACACACACCGGACACACACATGAAGTACCTCAAGCGCGACAACACCTGGTCGTTGACTCCCGACACCCGACTGGATGTGCGGGACGCGTTGCCTCCGGGCAACTACACGGTTTGCCGCAACGCACTTTCCGGCGACTACTTCCTTGAGGAGTGCGCCCCGTTCACCCTGCCGGCAAAGTTGTACGGCAAGACGGTTCCGTGGTCGGAACGCATCCTCAACTCGTTCCACAACGACGACCACCAGACGGGCGTCCTGCTGTCCGGTACCAAGGGGTCGGGCAAGACCCTGCTGTCCAAGTACATCGCTACCACGTCGGGTTTGCCCGTGCTCATCGTGAACGATGCGTTTTCGGATGACCGGTTCCTGCGGACCATCCAGGGTGTCGAACAACCCGCCGTCATCCTGTTCGATGAGTTCGAGAAGCTCTACGACCGCGAGGCGCAGGGGCGCGTGTTGACCCTGTTCGACGGTGTCTACACGGCCCGCAACAAGGTCATGATCCTCACTTGCAACGAACGCACCCAGGTTCGCGACCTCTTTCACAACCGCCCCGGGCGGATTCGGTACGCCATCGACTTCCACGGGCTGGGTGCCGAGTTCATCAAGGAGTACTGCGCGGACAACCTCGTCAACGCCGACTACCTGGACGACATCATCAAGGTCGCCGTGTCGTGCGGTGACTTCAACTTCGACATGCTCCAGTCGTTCGTCCGTGAGCTGAACATGTACGGGGGCACCGTCGAGGACACGGTCGAGATCCTCAACGTGAAGCCCATCGCCACTTCCAGGACGAAGTGGGACATGGTCTTGTCCGTGCCGTCCCTTCCGAACCTGAAGGTGTCGTCCAACTACGTCATCTCCGACCACCCCATCACGCTGTTTCAGCGCAGGGGTGGTGATGGTGCGACGATCGACTTCCACGCCATCGCCGAAGGGGAGGTGTCCCACGGCAAGCAGGCCGATGAGGGCGAGTCCATCTACATGGAATTCGGCCTCACCAACCTGAAACACGTCGACCCGTACACGAACACCTACATCTTCGAGGTCGATGCGGACATCCCCATCGAGAACGACGAGTCCGAGGAAACGGTGTCGTCCATCGTCCGGATCCGCGTATCCGAGGTTGTCCGTGACCGTCTTTTCAAGGGTGGGTGGGGTGTTGGCCATGACTACTGAAATGACCGAACTCGCCCGCCGCGCCGTCGCGTGCAAGGGCTGGCGATGGATGCCGGGGATGCTCGTCGTCGGGTCGGTGCGGTACGGGGAATGGCCCTGGCGCGTGTGCGACCTGTCGTCCGTCAGCCTCATG
>RFZO01000116.1 GCA_009920715.1 Actinomycetota bacterium
TCATCGACGAGTGCGCCCGCGAGGACGCCGCCGGGCTCGTCACCGAGCAGGAATTCATCGCAGGGAGCACCACGTGACAATCCAGTCCTTCGACACGCAGACCACGCCGCCGATCGAGTTCGGCACCGACGGGTCCGCGGTGCGCGCCCACCTGCCCGCGGTGGCCGCGGTGGCCGAGGAGCACCTCGCGGCGCTCGCCCGCATCTGCCCCACCGACACCTCCCATGCCGACAGGGCCGAGCACGGCCGCGACTGGTGGCCGCTCGCCATGCGCTGGTCGCTCGCCGGCGAGACCCCGCAGTTGCCGGGGGCCGTCTGCAGGCCGCGGGGCACTGCCGAGACCGCGGCCGTCGTGGCCTACTGCAACGAGAACTCCATCGCGGTCACCGTCAGCGGCGGGCGCAGCGGGGTGTGCGGCGCGGCGATCCCGCTGAACGGCGGGATTGCGCTCGACATGACCTCGATGCAGGGCATCGACAGCGTCGACACGGTGTCGGGGATCATCTGCGCGCTCGCCGGCACGTTCGGGCCCGACCTCGAGTCCGCGGCGCGCGCGCACGGAATGACCGTCGGTCACTACCCGCAGTCGTTCGACATCAGCACCGTGGGCGGCTGGGTGGCCTGCCGCGGAGCAGGCCAGTACTCCACGCGCTACGGGAAGATCGAGGACATCGTGCACGCGCTCGAGGTCGTCATGGCCGACGGCACGGTGGTGCGAACCGGCGGTGCACCGGCCGGTGCCGTGGGGCCTGACCTCACGCAGCTGATACTCGGCAGCGAGGGCACCCTCGGCATCGTCACCAGGGTGTGGCTGCGCGCTCATCCACTGCCGGAGGTCGAGCGCCGCGCCGCCTACTCGTTCGCCAGTCTCTCCGACGGCTTCGAGGCGTGCCGACGCGCCATTCGCAACGGGGCCAACCCGGCTGTGCTGCGCCTGTACGACGGCGCAGAGAGCAAGCGTTCGCACGGCGGCGACGGCACCGAGGCCGTCGTGCTGGTGCTCGACGAGGGAACCGAGGCCGTGGTCGACGCCGCCATGTCGGTCACGCACGATGCGTGCATGTCCATGGGGGCGCGCGTGCTGGACACGGAACTCGTGGAGAAGTGGATGCACCACCGCAACGACACGAGCGGGCTGCAGGCCCTGACCCGCAAGGGGTACGTGGTGGACACCATGGAGGTGGCGGCCAACTGGGCCCTCCTCGACGACGTGGTCGAGCAGGTGGAAACCGCGATGCTCGCGGTGCCGCACGCCCGCGCAGCCACGTGCCACCTCTCGCACAGCTACATCGAGGGCGCATGCGTGTACTTCACCTTCGCCGCGAACCCGCCTGCGGAGGAATTCGAGGCCACGTACCGCGCCCTGTGGGCCGCGGGCCAGAGCGCAGCGATCGCCGCGGGCGCGAACCTCTCGCATCACCACGGGGTCGGGTACAGCCGGGCGCCGTTCATGCGCCAGGCGATCGGCAACGGTCTCGACGTGCTCGCGTCTGTGAAGAGGGCACTCGACCCGAAGGGCATCCTGAACCCCGGGAAGCTCGGTCTGTGAGGACGCTCGGCTATCTCAGAGCGAGCGGCCTGTGAGGACACTCGTCATTGACATCGGCACGAGCGGACTGCGTGCCGCCGTGATCACGGACGACGCAACGGTCACCGGACTCCATCACGAGGAGTTCGCCCCCTCAACACCGTCACCCGGCCTGGTCGAGTTCGACGCAGAGGCAATGTGGGATGCCGTGCTGCGCGTCGCGACCGCGGCGATGGCAGGCGCGGAAGTGGACGCTGTGGGCATCACGAACCAGCGGGCATCCACCGTGGGGTGGCGCAGGTCCACGGGAAGGCCGGTCGGGCCGGCGATCGGGTGGCAGGACCTCCGCACGGTGGGCGAATGCATCATGGCCAGGATCAACCACGGACTCGCCCTCGCACCGAACCAGAGCGCCACGAAGATCGCGTGGATGCTCGCCAACCACCTGACCGACGACGCGGCACGCGCCGACCACGACCTGATGTTCGGCACCGTCGACACGTGGATCACATGGAAGCTCTCGGGCGGAAGGGCACACGTCACCGACCACACCAACGCCGCCGTCACCGGGCTCACGGTCGCCGACGGCACCGCATGGAACCCCGCGGTGCTCACGGCACTCGGGCTGCACGCCCACCAGCTGCCGTCGATCGTCCCCACTGCCGGTCATTCGGCCGACGCGGTCGCGCTGCCGGGCGCACCGCCGGTCATGGCCCTCGCGGGGGACCAGCAGGCATCGCTCGTCGGCCAGGGATGCATCACCCCGGGCAAGGCGAAGATCACGTTCGGCACCGGCGGGATGTTCGACATGTATGTGGGGCCCGAGGCTCCCGCGAACGCACGACGGAGTGACGGGGGCACCTTCCCCATCGTCGCGTTCAGCGACACGACGGAGCGCCACTACGGGGTCGAGGCGATCATGCTGTCGGCCGGCACGAACGTCGAGTGGCTGCGCGACGACATGGGACTGATTTCATCGGCGGAGGAGTCAGACGCCGTGGCCGCGTCCGTCGCCACGACCGACGGCGTTGCGTACGTCCCAGCCCTCCTCGGCCTCGGCACGCCGCACTGGGACTACGGTGCCCGGGGCGCACTGTTCGGCATCACCCGCGGCACCACCCGCGCCCACATCGTGCGCGCCGTCCTCGAGGGCGTCGCGCACCGCGGGGTCGACCTGGTCGAGGCGGCAGAACAGGACACCGGCATCACTGTCGCCACCCTCCACATCGACGGCGGCATGAGCCGCAACGCCACGTTCGTGCAGGCGCTCGCCGACGCCTCGGGGCGGCCCGTCACCGTGTCACCCGTCACGGAGGCCACCACCCTGGGCGCCGGGCTCCTCGCCGGGACCGCGGCCGGTCAGTGGCCCTCCCTCGCGGATGCATGCGCACGAACCGCGGGATTCCGCACGGTTCATCCATTGGGAGAGCCGGGCGTCCCGCGGCAACAATGGGCGGAGGCGGTGTCCAGGTCCCGTGGCTGGATACCCGACCTTTCCTCACTGGACTTCTAGTGTTGAACCGCGGAACGCCCCGGCTCACGGGGCCACGAGAGCAAGACAAAGGATGCCCCCGAGTGGACACACACGCACCCGACACAGCAGCCGCCGAGCCGCGCAGCCGCCGAGCACTGTTCGCCTCCCTCATCGCTGCGGGCACCGCCGCGGCGGTCCCCGCGCTCGCGGGACGTGCGTCCGCTGCCGATGACGCCGCGACCACCACCACCGCTCCCCCGCATCGTGCCTCCGCCGACACCGCAATCGTGAACTCGCTCATCGCGCGTGAAGCATCCATGGTCTCCACGTACGTGGCGGCGGTTGCGGCGGTCTCGGGCGACGACAAGGCTGCTCTCCTCACAATCCACGGGCACCACGTCGCATATGTCGAGTCGCTCAGTGCGTTCCTCGGTACCGAGGCGGCCACGACGTCGGGCACCCCGCTCGCGCTCACCACGACCGGTGGATACTCGGCAATCGCCGCACAGCTGGCCGCCCACGAGAAGGCCACCGAGCAGGCCCACATCGACGGCCTGTCCCGCATCCAGGGGCTCGATGCCGCCGGCCTCGTCGCCTCCATCATCACCGTCGTCGCCCGTCACCGCGCCGCACTGCTCGTGTCGAGCGGTGCGGACGCCTCAGCCCTCTAGTCCGCCGGAACGAAGGAACAGATCACAGTGACCACACAGAAGATCAGCCGTCGCACCCTCATCTCCCAGGGTGGCGCACTCGCGGCGGCGGGCGTCGTGCTCGCGGCATGCGGAAGCGAGTCCAGCGGGCTCGCACGAGTCGGGCTCGCGCCGAGCACCACGGCCCTCCCCGAGGCGCACGTCAGCGACGTCGTGCTGCTGCGCACCGCACAGTCCGTGGAGAACCTTGCGGTCGCCGCACTCACCGATCCGGTGATGGGCAAGGGCAACTCCGCCACCAAGGCGGCCATCGAGGTGTTCGTCGCGGGTCACCGGGCCAACCTCACCGCTCTCGCGCCGCTCGTCGCCGAACGCGGCGGCACCGGGTTCGACAAGCCGAACACCCGGATGATGAAGAACTACGTCGCGGGTGCCGTTGCCCTCATCGAGGACAGTGACCAGCAGGAGGCCGACGTGATCGCGTTCGCGCACGCGCTCGAGGGCGTCGTGGCCGCCACCTACCAGGCGTTCGTGTCGTGGACCAGCGAGCCCGCACTGCGCGCCGCGATGATGTCGCTCGCGGTCAAGCCGTCGTACTACGCAGTGGCGCTCGCCCAGATGGTGAGCCCCGGCTCGAAGGGCATCTCCCCCGGCGTCGACGAGGCCGGCAACCCCGTTGTCTCCGCGCTCCCCACCAAGTACGGCTCGCTGGCCTCGTTCGAGGCCACGATCGGCAAGGTCACCGAGGCCGGCGCACGGACCGTGGTGTCCATGGAGACGCCCAGCCTCAACAGCCTCGAGTACTGACGCCCGACGGAGTACGTATCTCTCTCGCCTTCGGGCGGGTCGCTCCGTACACTCGTCAACGACGGTGAGTCATTCGGGTGACCGCAGTGCAGAGATGCATTGAGGAAAGTCGGGACTTCACAGGGCACAGTGCTGGCGAGAGCCAGGTCGGGGCGACCTGACGGACAGTGCAACAGAGAGCAAACCGCCGATGGATGGAGACATCACAGGCAAGGGTGAAACGGTGCGGTAAGAGCGCACCAGCACCGGCAGCGATGCCGGTGGCTAGGTAAACCCCACTGGAAGCAAGGCCAAGCAGGGGGTGGGCTGCCCGCCCGCCGTACGGCAACCCCCGGGTAGGCCGCAGAGATGGATGGTCACCACCCACCTCGTGGGCACAGAATCCCGCTTACAGAATGGCTCACCGTCACTTGCCCAGGCCCTCGAGGTGCCCGGTCTCGTTGAATGACTCGAGCACGGGACCGTTCGGCCCGATGCGGACGGTGCAGATCGAGGCGCGGTGCAGCGACAGCCGCCACGTCAACTCCGGTCCCGCACCCAGCGCCCACGTGACGGCACTCTTGATGGGCGACACGTGCGACACCACGATCACGTCCCCGTTGCGTGCATCGCCCGACAGCTCCAGCAGGGCGGGCCGCACCCGGTCGTCCAGCTCCACCAGCGTCTCGCCGTTCGGCGGGCGCAGGTGCGGGTCATCGCGCCACCTCCGCCACGCATCGCCCACCTCGTCCATGCGCAGCCCGTCCCAGTCGCCGTAGTCGAGCTCGATGAAGCGCCTGTCGATCTCCGGCTCGTCAACTATCGCGCGGGCGGTGTCGAGGGCCCGCACGAGCGGGCTGCTGATGACGCGGGCGCCGGGGAACGTGCGGCGCAGCACCTCGCCCACTGCCCGCGCCTGGGCGACACCCGTGTCGTCGAGGGGCACGTCCATGTGTCCCTGCAGCCGGCCGCCGGCGTTCACCGCGGTGCGGCCGTGCCGCACGAGGATCAGCACGTCCCCGCCCCTCCGGTCGACCGGGCGGCATGCAGTTGCCCCGTGCTCCACAGCCGCCGCCGCGCGGCGGCGTCGCCCAGCCCGTGGGCGCGCCACATCCACCACAGCGCCGCAAGACCGAGCAGCTCGAGAACCGGGTTCAGGGCCCATCTGTCGAGGGACGGGAGCGGCTCGTCACCGAAGGAGAGCCCGCCGAACGGCCACCAGAACACGACCGTGCGCGCGAACGCGCCGTCGAAGACGAGATGCAGGAACATCCCGATGGGCACCGCGAGCGCGTGGCGGCGCGTCTCGCGGCGGCCGCGGGTGGCGAGCATCACCACGGTGAGCACGACCACGCTCGCCGTGACCGAGTGCATCACCCATGCACCCCCGGTCACGATGTCGACGACGTCGGGGAGCAGCGCCCCCGCGGCGAGCAACCGGTAGTCGAACCGTTCGTCACGGAAGACGAACCAGACCGCGAGCCACGCGGTGCCGACGAACCAGAGGAGCACGCGGTCAGGCTACGGCACCACGGTGGTGCGCACGGATGCCGGCACGCCCTTCGCGCAGTCGTACACGAGGAACCGCTGCGGGTCCACGCCCACCACCGGTGTCAGCGGGTTCGTGTCGGTCGGCGCGATAGTGGTGCCCGGGTCGACAACGCTCACGACGGGTCCCTTGTACGCGGTTGTCGGGGTGACGGGGACGGAACCGGGCACGGTGGCGCCGGGGACCGTGGTCGCCGTCGGTGCGGCGGGCACCGTGGTCGCGGGAACCACCGTGTTCACCGCGCCGGTGACGCTGCGCGGCAGGCGGCCGGAGACCACCTCGGCGATGCAGTCCACGCCGGGCAGGTAGAGGCGCATCTGGTTGCGTGAGGGTGGCACCGGCGCGTCCCAGTCCTGCACGGGCAGGCCCTCGTGCGCGGCGTCCATGTATGCCTTCCAGATCCGCGCGGGGTACGTGGCGCCCTGCACGCGCGGCACGCCGTCCGCCTTGAACTCGGGGATGTTGACCATGGGCGTGTAGCCCTTCGGGTCGCCCACCCACACCGCGGTTGTGAGCTGACGGGTGAACCCCACGAACCACGCG
>RFZO01000117.1 GCA_009920715.1 Actinomycetota bacterium
CCAGGATCGCTTCGAGCAGGTTCTCATCGACGAGTACCAGGACACCAACCTCGCCCAGAACCGCATCGTTCTCATGCTCGGTGCGGTTCACCACAACGTCTGCGTGGTGGGTGACAGCGACCAGAGCATCTACAAGTTCCGCGGCGCCGACATGCGCAACATCGACCAGTTCGAGTCGGCGTTCCCCGACGTCACGGTCATCGTGCTGGCGCAGAACTACCGCAGCACCCAGAACATCCTGAAGGCGGCCAACGCCGTCATCGAGCAGAACACCGAGCGGCGCCCCAAGAACCTGTGGACCTCATCCGGCGACGGGGAGAGCATCGTGCGCTACTACGCCGACGACGAGTACGACGAGGCCAATTTCGTCGCCGACACCGCGCGCAGCATGCACGACAAGGACGGGAAGCGGTGGGGTGACATCTCGGTCATGTACCGCACCAACGCCCAGAGCCGCACCATCGAGGAATCATTCATGCGCAACGGCATCCCCTACAAGGTGGTGGGCGGAACGCGGTTCTACGACCGGCGCGAGGTGAAGGACGCTCTCGCGTACCTGCGCGTCGCGGTCAACACGCTCGACGAGGTCAACATCAAGCGCATCATCAACGTGCCGAAGCGCGGGGTGGGGGACACCAGCATCGGCAAGATCGAGCAGTTCGCGCACCAGGAGGGCGTCCCGTTCGCCGTCGCCATGCGACGCTGCGCCGAGGCCGGGGTCTCTGGTGCGGCCGCCAAGGGGATCGGCAGGTTCTTCGAGCTGGTCGACCGGCTCAATTCGTCCCTCGACGACGGACCCTCGGCGCTGCTCCAGGTGGCCATGGAGGACAGCGGGTACATCAAGGAACTCCAGGAGGACGGTTCGGTCGAGGCGGACGGACGTCTCGAGAACCTGCAGGAGCTCATCGGCCGCGCCGCCGAGTTCTCCGACGTCGAGGAGTTCATGGAGCAGGTCTCCCTCGTGGCCGACACCGACGATCTCGACGGCGAGAACCAGGTCGTCCTCATGACGCTCCACTCCGCGAAGGGTCTCGAGTTCCCCGTGGTGTTCCTGGTGGGCTGCGAGGAGGGCATCTTCCCCCACAACCGGGCCCTGCTCGACCCGCGCGAGCTGGAGGAGGAACGCCGTCTCGCCTACGTGGGCATCACCCGTGCCCGGGAGAGACTGCACGTGTCGCACGCCTGGCAGCGCATGCTGTGGGGCCAGAGCCAGTACAACCCTCCGTCGCGGTTCCTCAGCGAGATCCCGGCCGAGTTGTTCGACCGCCGTGGCAACGTGGACTCTGGTGCCGACAGCGAGCGCGTCATCGGTGCGGGTGCGTGGCGCGACCGTGATGTGCCCGCCTACCGCCGCCGTGACGAGGAGCCCTCCGGCCGCACGTTCGGGGCGGGAGCCGAGCGCAAGGCCACGCGCCAGCCCACCCCGGCACGATCCGAGGCCGAGTACTCGCACCTCAAGGCCGGCGACGACGTGGAGCACGCGATCTTCGGCGAGGGCGTCATCCTCGCGATCACCGGCACGGGGGACAAGACCGAGGCAACCGTGCGTTTCCGTGACAGGGGCACCAAGCATCTCTTGCTCGCGTGGGCGCCGCTCAAGAAGCTGTAGCAGTTCCTCCGGCAACCCCGTTCAGCCCCGATTGCCCGTGCGACCTAGATTGGGGAGCATGAAGGCAGCAATCCTCATCGAGAGCCTGACCGGCAACACATGGAAGGCGGGCGAGCTGATCGCCGCCAACCTCCAGCAGGAGGGCTGGCAGATCTCGGGATTCGCCCCCATGGGTTCCCCCGACCACGCAGCCATCCAGGCCGCCGACGTCGTGGTGGTCGGCACATGGGTGCACGGTCTCTTCGTTGTTGCCCAGGCGCCGTGGGGCGTCGACCGCATCCGCGCCCTCCCGAAGATGTCCGGCAAGAAGGTTGCGGCCTTCTGCACGTATGCACTGAACCCGGGAAAGTCCCTCGATGTCGTCACGCGCGAGCTCGGCTCCACGGGTGCCGAGGTGGTCGGTGGCCTCACGCTGCAGCGCGGTCGTCTGGCCGCGCATTCTGAGGAGTTCGCCGCGCGTCTCGCCGACGCAGTCTCCGTGGCCTGACCCGCCTCAGGGCAGGGTGGTGGTGGCGCCGCTCGTGACCCCGCGCAGGTCGATGGACAACGTGGTGCGGTTCTCCACCACCGGGCGCACGTCCACGGGCAGGGCCAGTTGGGCGACGTCGAGGGTGCGTCCGCGGCAGTCGGTGTACGTGCGGCTCTTCGGCACATGGGTGACCAGGCAGTCGGGCGTGGCGTCGGCGGGGTAGGCGTAGTACACCTGCCACCCCTCGGCAGGGTCCGTGCCGGTGTGGTCGAGGACGATGGAGCGGACGCCGTCGGCACTCTTCAGGTCAGGGAACAGCAGCGGCCCGCCCTCGGCCACCGCCTCTGCGATATCGGTCACCTTGCCCACCTCGAAGACCTTGTTCGCGATCTCGGAGCCGGGGTCGGCCCGGTCGTTGATGACCGTGGCAGCCACCCACAATCCGGCGAAGAAAACGACGAAAAACGCGAGTCCACCGAGCACGGGGACCACGGCGCGGGCGAGGGGGCTGCGCAGTCGGGGCTTTCGCATGGCCCCATTGTGGTCGGGTTGGTGCCGCATTGCCCCCACGGCGTAGGGTTTTCTTTCTGTGAACCGCACTTACCGCGTCGTCGTCGCCAAGCCTGGCCTTGATGGTCATGACCGCGGCGCCAAGACGATCACACGGGCACTTCGTGACCACGGGTTCGAGGTCATCTACACCGGTCTCCACCAGACGCCCGAGCAGATCGCCGAGACCGCCCTGCAGGAGGATGCCGACGCCGTGGGGCTGTCGCTCCTGTCGGGGGCGCACAACACCCTGTTCCCCCGCGTCATGGAGGAGCTGAGGAACCGCGACCTCGGTGACGTCCTCGTGTTCGGCGGCGGGGTCATCCCGGATGCCGACGCACGCGTGCTGCGCGAGCAGGGCGTGGCCAACATCTTCGGTCCCGGTTCGTCGCTGAAGAGCATCAGCCAGTGGCTCGAACAAGCACTCGACAACCTCGACACAGACAAGTAGGAGCAACCAGATGGATCTCTTCGAGTACCAGGGCAAGCAGTACTTCGCCCGTTTCGACATCCCCGTGTCGGCCGGTGGCATCGCCCACACGGTCGACGAGGCGGTCGCCGTGGCGGAGAAGGCCGGGTACCCGGTCGTCGTGAAGGCCCAGGTGCAGGTGGGTGGCCGCGGCAAGGCCGGAGGCATCAAGCTGGCCAACAACGCCGACGAGGTGCGCACCCACGCCGGGAACATCATCGGCATGGACATCAAGGGCCACCTCGTGAAGCGCGTCTGGGTGGAGCACGCCTCCGACATCGCCGAGGAGTACTACGCGTCGTTCACCCTCGACCGCGCCGCCAAGAAGCACCTACTCATGCTCAGTGCCGAGGGCGGCGTGGAGATCGAGGAGGTCGCGGCCAAGAACCCCGCCGCCATCCTGCTCCAGCACATCGACCCCACGGTCGGACTCGACGCCGCGGCCGCGAAGGCGGCGGCAGTGAAGGCCCGCATCCCGGAGAAGGCGCAGCAGGGAGTGGCGGACATCCTGGTCAAGCTGTACCGCTGCTTCACCGAGGGCGATTGCGACCTCGCCGAGATCAACCCGCTCATCCTGAAGCCCACAGGCGAGGTGCACGCACTCGACGCCAAGGTCAGCCTGGACGGCAACGCCGACTACCGCCACCCCGAGTGGGCCGAGTACGCGGCAACGGTGGAACTGGACGCCCGCGAGCAGCTGGCGCGCGAGAAGGGCCTTCAGTACATCGGCCTCGACGGCACAGTCGGCATCATCGCCAACGGCGCAGGCCTTGCCATGAGCACGCTCGACGTGGTGAACCAGGTGGGCGGCACCGCCGCCAACTTCCTGGACATCGGCGGCGGCGCCAATGCCGACCTGATGGCGGGCGCGCTCGAGGTGATCAACAGCGACCAGAAGGTGAAGTCCATCTTCATCAACATCTTCGGCGGTATCACCCGCGGCGAGGAAGTCGCGAACGGCATCGTCGAGGCGATGAAGCGCGTCGAACTGCGCGCGCCGATCGTGATCCGCCTCGACGGCACCAATGCCGAGCAGGGTCGCGAGATCCTCGCGAACGCCGGCATCCCCGAATCGAAGCTCACCAGCAAGCCCACCATGCTCGAGGCAGCCCAGGCTGCAGTGGCACTCGCGAAGTAAGGAACGGACCCATGGCAATTTTCGTCGACCAGAACACCAAGGTCATCGTGCAGGGCCTCACCGGGGGCCAGGGCAAGTACCACGGACTGCGCAACAAGGCGTACGGCACGCAGGTCGTCGCCGGCGTCACGCCCGGCAAGGGCGGCACCGACGTGGATGGCATCCCGGTGTTCGACACCGTCGCCGATGCCGTCAGGGCGACCGGAGCGAACGCGTCGTTCGTGGCGGTCCCGCCGAAGGCTGCGTCAGCGGCGATCCTCGAGGCGGCAGAGGCCGGTGTCACCTTCATCGTGTGCATCACCGAGGGCATCCCCGCCCAGGACGAGGCGCGCACCTACAACACTCTCGTGAACAAGCACCCGAACGTGCGCCTGCTCGGCCCGAACTGCCCGGGCATCATCAGCCCCGGGAAGTGCAACATCGGCATCACTGCCGGAGAGATCGCGCAGGCTCCGTCCGCGTCCGGCCCGAACGTCGGCATCGTGTCGCGCTCCGGCACCCTCACGTACCAGGCCCTGTACGAGCTGAAGCAGCGGGGCATCGGCGTGTCCACGTGCGTCGGCATCGGCGGAGACCCCGTGCCCGGCACCTCGTTCATCGACTGCCTGCGCGAGTTCCAGGCCGACCCCGAGACCCACGCCATCATCATGATCGGCGAGATCGGCGGCTCCGCCGAGGAGGAGGCGGCCGAGTTCATCAAGGCGAACGTCACGAAGCCGATGTCGGCCTACATCGCTGGGGTCACCGCGCCGGCCGGCAAGAAGATGGGCCACGCGGGCGCCATCGTCTCGGGCGGCAAGGGCACGGCCCAGGGCAAGATGGACGCCCTGCGCGACGCGGGCGTGCGGGTGGGCCAGAACCCCACCGAGGCCGGCGCGCTGATGGCCGAGATCGTCGCCGGACTGCGCTGAGTGCCGAGAGCGCTTCTCTCCGTCTTCGACAAGACCGGCATCGTCGGTCTCGCCCGCGGTCTGCACGACCTCGGGTGGACGCTGCTCTCGAGCGGCGGAACGGCGCGAGCGATCGCCGAGGCGGGACTCCCCGTCACTGACGTCGCCGACTTAACGGGAGTCGGGCCCATCCTCGACCACCGCGTGGTCACGCTGCACCCGCGGGTGCACGGCGGCATCCTCGCCGACCGCGACAAGGCGCACCACGCCGAGGAGATGGCGGAGCACGGCATAGAGCCGATCGACCTGGTCGTGGTGAACCTGTACCCGTTCTCCTCGGACCCCGGCATCGAGCTGATCGACATCGGCGGGCCCGCGCTCGTGCGCGCAGCGGCGAAGAACTTCGCCCACGTGGGGGTGGTCGTGGACACGGCCGACTACGACGGCGTCCTCGAGATGCTGCGCGAGGGTTCGTTCGGCGAGTCGGCCCGCCGCCTGCTCGCCCAGAAGGCCTTCCGCATCACCAGTGCGTACGACGCGGCGGTCGCCTCGTGGATGTCGGACGAGAACCCGCGGCGCATCGACGCGACCCTGCCGCCCATCCTCACGATCGTCGCGGAGCGCGCCGAGGTGCTGCGTTACGGCGAGAACCCGCACCAGCAAGCGGCGCTGTACCGGTTGCCCGGTGCGGAGAGCTGGTGGGACTCGGCCACGCAGCTGAACGGCAAGGAGATGTCGT
The DNA here is from genome assembly GCA_009920715.1 of Actinomycetota bacterium. GTDB lineage: Bacteria > Actinomycetota > Acidimicrobiia > Acidimicrobiales > Ilumatobacteraceae > UBA2093. Next base: position 5,864 of record RFZO01000117.1, read on the forward strand.
ACCTGAACGTGCTCGACACCGAGGCGGCATGGCAGCTCGTCAGCCGCTTCGACCGGCCTGCGGCGGTCATCGTGAAGCATGCGAACGCCTGCGGCGTGGCCCTCGCCCCCACGGTGGCCGAGGCTTACCGTCTCGCGCACGCGGCGGACCCCGTGAGCGCGTTCGGCGGGATCATCGCGGTCAACGGCGAGGTCGACGCCGACACGGCCTCGGAGATCTCGGGGGTCTTCACCGAGGTCGTCGTCGCCCCGTCCTTCAGCGCCGCGGCACTCGACATCCTCTGCGCGAAGCCCAACCTGAGGCTGATCGAGGCGGTGGCCCCCTTCCACAGCATGGGCGTGAACGTGCGCAGCGTGGACGGCGGGCTCCTGGTGCAGACGAACGACGAGGCGGACGAACCGCTCGATGATTTCTCCGTGGTGACGGAGCGCGTCCCGACCGCGGAGGAGTGGACCAGCCTGCTTCTCGCGTGGCAGACGGTGGCGGCAACGTGGAGCAACGCGATCGTCCTCGCGAACGGCGACGTCGTGGTCGGCATCGGCGGCGTCCTTCGGCGGGTCACCGGCGAGGGCCAACACGTTCTCCACCCCGGCCTGGGCGTACGTG
>RFZO01000118.1 GCA_009920715.1 Actinomycetota bacterium
GCCCACACCACGCGGGCCTGCCCCTCGAGGGTGGGCGGCACCGTCCCGTCGGGCATCGTGGGCACGACCCCGCTCGTGAAGACCAGCCGTTCGGCCCCGTCGACAGCCACGGCGTGGGCGTAGTTCGCTGCCGGCGGCGCCATGGACCCGGGCTGGATCTCGCTGATTCCCATGGCATCCATTGTGCCGTAAGGTGGGCGCATGACGATTACCCCAGACGCACCAAGCTCGGCCCGGACGATCGACGGCATTCCTCTCACACCGAAGGAAGTCACAACCATCGGCTTCGAGGACCTCGCCCCCAGGGCGACTGTCGAGGAGGAGCGCCTGCACCGCAAGCAGAAGCTCGCCGGCGCGCTGCGCATCTTCGGCCGCTTCGGCTTCGGCGAGGGAGTCGCCGGCCACATCACCGTGCGCGATCCCGAGTTCCCCGACCTCTTCTGGGTGAACCCGCTCGGGCTGTCATTCCGCCACATGCGGGTGAGCGACCTGATCCTCGTCGACCACAACGGCGACGTCGTCTACGGCAAGCACAGTGTGAACCGTGCGGCCTACGTCCTCCACGCCGCCGTGCACGAGGCGCGGCCGGATGTGGTCGCCGCCGCGCACGCCCACTCCGTCTACGGCAAGGCCTTCAGCAGCCTCGGCATCAAGCTGGACGCACTCACGCAGGATTCGTGTGCGTTCTACGAGTGCAACACGGTCATCTCCGACCACGGCGGCGCCGTCGTGTTCGAGGAGGCGGCCGGCCGCGACTTTGCGAAGGCCTTCGGCATGAACCGTGCCGCCATCCACCAGAACCACGGCCACTTCACCGTCGGGTCCACCATCGACGAGGCGGTGTTCTGGTTCGTGTGCTTCGAGCGCTGCGCCCAGGCCCAGCTTGCCGCCATGGCGGCCGGCACCCCGAAGCACATCCCGCACGACTCCGCGGTCTACACGCGCGAGAACGCCGGCAACGCGATCACCGGATGGATGCACTTCCAGCCGCTGTGGCAGGAGATCTGCCGCACCGATCCCGACCTGTTCGACTGAGCACACGGTCCACCGCGGCGAACGCTGGCGGTCCCGCGGTTCTCCGCGGTCTGCCCCCGGAGTTCCTGTTCCTCGCGTCCGCCGGCGCCCAGTACACGGGTGCCGTGGTCGCAGTGGGCCTGTTCGACGAGATCTCCCCCGCCACCGTCGCGTGGATTCGCATCCTCAGCGCCGCGGCGATCCTCATCGCCTTCTCCGCGGCACGGGGCCACACACCGTGGACGCGCCGCGATCTCGTTGCCGCCGGGCTGTTCGGCACCGCCACGGCACTGATGAACACGTTCTTCTACCTCGCCATCGACCGCCTGCCCCTCGGCAAGGGTGTCACCATCGAGTTCATCGGCCCCATCGCCGTGGCGGCCATCGCCACGCGCACTGCGCGCAACACGCTCGCTCTCCTGCTCGCCGCCGCGGGTGTCGTGGTGCTCGGCGGCGTGGAGATCGGCAACGAACCGCTCGGCCTCGTGTACATCCTGCTCGCTTCGTTGATGTGGGCTGGGTACATCGTGCTCGGGTCGCGAGTGGCGCTCGGTGACAGGGGTGTTGCCGGTCTCGGGTGGGGACTGCTCGTCGGAGGCATCCTCGTGACTCCCGTCGGTGCGGTGGATGCCGCCACCGCGTTCTCGTCGGCCAGGCTGGTGCTGCTGTGCTGCGTGGTCGGGATGCTGTCGAACGCGATCGGGTACGGGATCGACCAGTCCACACTGCGGCGGATACCCGTGCGCCGGTTCTCCGTGATGCTCGCGCTTCTCCCGGTGACCGCATCGGTGTTCGGTGTTCTCTTCCTCGACCAGACCCCGACGGGGCTCGATCTCGTGGGCATGGTCCTCGTGCTCGTCGGCGTGGCCATACAGGAGAGGGAGACGATCGAGCGCCACCCCCGGGAGCCCGCCAGCACCTAGCGTGGGCGCACGATGCGCACGCCCTCACGCCTCCGCAACCGCCGCACTGCGCTCGTCACCGCGGTCAGTCTGTTGCTCGCGCTTTCGCCCGTTGGCGGTCCCCCGGTCACCCCGGCCGGGGCGGATTCGCTGCCCCCCGACGCCATCATCGTCCGCGGGCGCGGCTTCGGGCACGGCCGGGGCCTCAGCCAGTACGGGGCGCTCGGCTGGGCCACCAAGTTCTCGAAGACCTGGCAGGAGATCCTCGCCTTCTACTACGACAACGGGCACGTCATCTCCTCCATCGTCGAGTCGGACGCGAAGCTGCTGCCCGGTGGCAACATGACGGTGCGGCTGCAGACGCTCGACGGCGCCAACACCTCCGTCATCTCCGACAACGCCACCCTCTCGTGGTCGGGCCAGCCGGGCCAGTGGGCCGCGCTCGTCGCCAAGCCCGTTGGCCGCAACACCTACGACGTGTTCGCCTCCACGTCGGCCACCTGTGCGTCCGTGAGCATTCCCGCCACCTTCACGCGTCTCGCCACCGCGGTGGCAGGACCGGTGGAATTCACCAGTCTGAACGGCACCAACCCTGCGGCCGTCGCCCCCACCGACCTGGTCGGCCTGTGCGAACCACCCGACTCCACCTACCGCAACGGTCGCATCCGCTACTACCGGGGCAGCATCAGGGCTGCGAACGACGGCAACGGCAACAAGCGAACAGTGAACGTCGCCCCGCTCGAGTCGTACCTGCGGGGCGTCGTCCCGCGCGAGTCCCCCGCGTCATGGGGAGGCGAAGCGGGCGGCCTCGGCATGAACGCCCTGCGCGCGCAGGCCGTCGCGGCGCGGAGCTATTCGGTGTCCGAGTCCCGCTACTCGTACGCAAAGACGTGCGACACGATGGACTGCCAGGTCTACGGGGGTGCCGCAACCCGGACCGTCGGTGGTTCCACCCCGGCCATCCTCGAGGACTCCCGCACCAACGCGGCCGTCGCCGAGACCGCCGGTGTGGTCATCAGGTCCGCCGGCGGCGCGATCGCCCGCACGGAGTTCACCAGCTCGAACGGCGGGCGGACCGCCGCGGGGACGTTCGCCGCGAAGGCAGACGACGGCGACCTCGCCGCCGACGCCCAGCTCCAGACGTGGTCCCGCACCCTGTCGGCAGTCGACATCCAGAAGAAGTACCCGTCGATCGGCGTCCTCACGTCAGTCGTCACCTCGCACGACGGGTTGGGCGGCGAGTGGAACGGTTACGCGGTCTCGGTGACCGTCACGGGCACCGCGGGCACGGTGACGCGCAAGGCCTGGGACTTCCGCAGCGACTGGGACCTCAACTCCCCCTGGTACGACACGTCACCGGCCCCCGCGGTCGACCCGAACGCGGCCGCAGTCGGCTCCATCCTCTACGTGGGGGACTCGGTGAGCGAGAGCATCGCCAACGAGTTCGCCGCCGTGGTCACGCCGGCATACCCGAACGTCACGTGGCATGCCTGCGCCGGCCGCGGCTTCGTGGGTGCCGCGTGCATCGCCAACGTCACCGCGCCGCAGATCGACACCGACGGCATCGGCATCGTCAACTCGGTGGAGGCGCCAGCGATCGCCGTGGTGGCACTCGGCTACAACGACGACCAGAACACAGTGGAGTCGGAGGTGCAGCAGATGCTGAGCGCGCTGACCGCCAAGGGCGTCCAGCGCATCATCTTCGTCAATCTGTCCACGCGCTCCACCACCCGCACCTACGCGCGCACCAACGCGGCACTAGCGGCGGCCGCGGCGGCCAACCCGGCGGTCACCGTGCTCGACTGGAACGCCGCCAGCGGTGCCGCCAACCAGTGGCGCCTGTTCGACAACGCGTCGCTGTGCTGCTGGGTCCACCTGAACGCATCGGGCCAGACCGAGTTCGCGCTGTTCCTGCGCGCCCAGCTGGACGACCTGCGTGCCCGCGGGCTGCTCCCCGCCGCCGCGGCGGCGATCCCGGTGGTGCCGGGACTTCCCCTCGCCACCAAGAACGAGGGAGCGATGGTGCGCACCGTGCAGGCCACCCTGAACAAGGTTCTGAAGCTGACGGGGAAGAAGAAACTCGCCACGGACGGCCAGTTCGGCAAGGGCACCGCGGCGGCCGTGTCGGCGTTCCAGGCCACGGCCAACCTGCCGTCGACCGGCACGGTGGACCGCGCCACGTGGGATGCGCTCGGCCTGTCCGCACGTCCCGAACTGGGGGTTCTGCGCAAGGGAACGAAACACCCGTCGGTGAAGACCGTCGAGCGCGCTCTCGCCAAGCTCCTCAAGACGAGGATCACCGCTGACGGCGTCTACGACACTGCGCTCGTCAACCATGTGAAGACATTCCAGAAGCGCGCCGGGCTCCCCCAGACGGGCAGGGTAGGTCCGTCCACCTGGTCGGTCCTCATGGCGACGGCGGCGCGGGCCTGAACCACCCGCCGGTCAGGCGATCCCGCAGCGCTTCTTCCAGGACTCGGTGCTGACCATGTCCGGGTACGCGGCGCGGTAGGACTTCTTCAGTCTCCGGTAGCCGCGCATCAGCTGGAGCGTGGTGCCGAACACCTCCCGCTGGATGCGCACGAACCTGCGGTAGTCACGCTTGCAGACGAACCCCTCGTCGAAACGCGGGTGCCGGTACAGGATCGACTTGTGCCTGATCGCGAGGCCCACTGCGCGCACGTCGATCTGGGCCACCCCGACCGCATTCGACCTGAGCGGCCGCGGCAGGAACTGCCCGGCCCCGAGGAACGGCGCCATGAGGTAGCCGCCGAGCCTGATGAACTTCGGCCGTGGCGGCGTGAACCCGAGGGCGAGCTGGTCGGGGGTGAGCGGCGCCGCCTTCTCCTCGTTCACCTGGCGCACCTCGTCGTGCTTGGCCGCATGGTCGATGCGCATCCACTCCTGTGGGCCGGCGAGGAAGTCCCTCATGCCCCGGATCATGTACTCGGCGCTCGCGTACCGGTGCGAGTACGCGTTGCGGAAGCCGAACCCGAGGTAACGCCAGGCCAGGTGGCGTGCCTTGTGGTCGTCGAACACGAGAGTGTCGATGAGCGCGAAATTGCGCACCTCGTAGTACAGCGACGAGGGATTGTTCTTCAGCGCGAAGTCGGCGTGCCACACGCAGATGCCCTGCAGGGTGACCGTGTGCTGGCCCGTGTGCATCAGGCCGAAGGCGACGTCGTCGCCGCGCACGAACACGGGGAGCGGGTTCTCCTTGGCGATGTGCATGGGGAAGACCGTGAACCACCACGCCGAGTAGTGGAGGTCCTCCTCGAGTGCGTCACGAACGACGTCGGCACGGCGGCGCAGGTCGATGCCCCGGCCCACGGCGCGCAGCGGGTAGACCGCACGGAACTCGTAGTGCGACCCCGCCTCGAACTGCAGCCAGGGCTGCTCCTCGCTCATCATCGCCCCGTGCACGCACAGGTCGGGCGAGTTGGCGTGGGAGAGCAGGGTGATGGTGCGCACGATTGCCTCTGGTTCGAGGTTGATGTCGTCGTCCATGAACACGACGTGCGTGCTCCACCCCTCCTCGCGGAACTCGATCAGGCCGCGGGCGAAACCGCCCGCCCCGCCGAGGTTGGGGTTGCCGACGAGGCGGAACGGGGCGCCGTCGGGCACCTCGGGCTGAAGGTTCCGTGCGTTGTCGACGACCAGCACGCGCAGGTGCCCCGTCATCTCGGGGATCGACGACTCGAGCGAGACGAGCGTGTCGATGGTCTTCAGCACGTACTCCTGACGGTTGAACGTGGTGATGGCGACGCCGAGCCGCACGTCGCGTTGCGGTGCGGTGGTGGTGCGCCACTCCCCTCCCCTCACGACCACACGGTCCTCAAGCGCGGTGACGCACACGTAGAGCGACTCCGCCGAAAGCTCACGGAACCCCTCGCAGCGCACCGTGTTGTCGGACTCGGAGGTGCCGATGACGGTGTCCACCCCGTCGGCGTACGACATGAGCTCGACGCGCACCCGGCCCGTGGCGTTGATGCGCACGATGACGTCCTGGATGTCGGTGAGGCGCGACCAGCGACCGGCGGAGAACACGCCGAACGTGGTGTCGAAGGTGGCGCGACCGCCCCTCATCAGGTGCAGACCCTCGTCGTCGATCATCCCGTCCCGGTGGCGCACGTAGAGCGTTGGTTCGGGGAAGCCCGCCGGGGCCACCCTGAAACGGGCCAGCAGGTGGGAGGTCATCCCCCTAGTTTCACAGGGGATCGACGGTGAATGACGGCATTGCGGTGCCCGACCCCCGGCACTCGAGGAACACCCGGGAGGCGTCCAGGGCCTCCTTGATCGTCACGTCCATGTCCAGGTAGCGGTAGGTCCCGAGGCGGCCGAGGAACGTGACCCCCGTGGCGGCCCTCGCGGCCTCCACGTAGCGGAGCAACTGCTCCTTCTCCTTCACCAACCTGATCGGGTAGTAGGGGATGTCGTCCTCCCCCGCCAGCCGCGAGTACTCGCGGTAGATGACCGTTGCGTCGTGCGACTCCCACGGGGCGAAG
>RFZO01000119.1 GCA_009920715.1 Actinomycetota bacterium
CATCGGGCACGACCAGAGCTGTGCCCACAACCTCGTCACCGTCCAGGACGGCAAGTGCGTGGGGTGGGTTCTCGCCGGTCGAGTCCGCGGCGGCGTACGTGTCCAGATACCACTGCTCGGTGTCGTCGGGGAACAGGTGCCTCCATTCATCCAGGCACCACCGGGCCACAGCGCGGCGCACCGACATGTCCGCGGGGATGTCGACGACCCGCATGTGGCTAGGCGGTGGTGTGGGGGTTCTCCGGGGCGGGCTTCGTGCGCCGGAACGCCTCCTCGACCTCGCCGAAGGTGAGCGGCTCGTCGGTGCCGGTGACCTCCGCGTCGGGCATGCGGGCGTCGCGGCTGTAGGTCTGCTGGGCGTAGAAGCCGCGCATCATGCGCCGCGAGAAGATGTAGATGATCACGATCCACATGAACACCGAGCCGCCGAGTTTCATGATCCCCCCGGCGGCCTGCTGGTCGGACAGCACGCTCACGCCCCACACGCGCACCGGCGTGTCGTAGTGCCTGTACACCGTGCCCTCGGCGAACGTCAGCCAGCCGGCCGGAATGGTGGGGATCAGCGACATGGAGAACAGGTAGATCATCTTCGCCCCGTCACTCACGCGCCACTCGCGTGCGGGCCCGCAGATCGGGATCCACATGATGAACGCGCTGACCACCAGCAGAACGTGCAGCAGGTAGTGCACCGGCCCGTTCGAGGCGCTCAGGTTGACGAGCTGCGGGATGTGGGTGGTGAGCACCACCAGGTTGTAGACGAGCGCGGCGGCGGCCGGCCGGGTGAGGAACTTGGCGGCGCGCCGGACCCGGCCGTCACCGATTATGAGGCGGAACAGCCACTCCGGGGTGGCGAGCAGCGCGAGCGGGGGAACGAACATCGACAGGCTCATGTGCTGGATCATGTGCACCGAGTAGAGGTACTCCTCCGCAATGTCGTGCATCGGCCAGTCGGTGGAGAGCCACATGAGCGCGATCATGAGGGAGAACGTGCCCACCTGGCGGCGCGTCACCACCTGGCCGGCGGGCGCAACCTGGGGGCCGATGACGCGGACGGCGTACACGAACCCGATGATCAGGGCCACCATGAGCACCCAGACCTCCAGGTGCAGCTGGAACCGCCACGGGTCGGGGTTGGTGGAGATGTCGTATCCGACGGCGAGCATCCGCGGCCGACCTTTCGGTGATCAGGCGATGAAGAACTTGAATGTGGCGAGGGCGGCGATGTAGCAGAACAACGCCAGTCCCAGACCCGTGTAGAACAGGAAGCTGAAGAGCCTGTTGTCGAACTTGAGGTGCATGAAGTACGACACGACCATCACGAACTTGATGACCATCATGACCAGCAGCGACGGCATGAACAGCGGCCCGAAGTCCACGTAGTAGGTGGACACCTCGAGAGCGGTGATGGCGGCGAGGATCAACGCGATCTTGATGTAGCCGGCGTCGCTCATGCCGTGCTCGTGCGAGTCGTGATGCTGTTCGGTGGATGCGCTCATGGTGTCCTCTCGGTCAGGCGGGGATCAGGTAGACGAGCGTGAAGATGACGATCCACACGATGTCCACGAAGTGCCAGTACAGCCCGACCATCTCCACGACCTCGGCCTTGTTGCCGGTGATGCGGTTCTTCCGGATGATCCCCATGGTGGAGAGCAGCAGGATGACGCCCACGGACACGTGGACGCCGTGGAACCCGGTGAGCGTGTAGAAGCTGGACCCGAACAGGCTGGTGGTGAAGCCCAGGCCCTCCCTGTAGAAGGCGGTGAACTCGTACACCTGGCCGCCGATGAACGTGGTTGCGCTGGGCGGCCGTGACCGCGAGCACCATGGTCAGCGACGACATCAGCAGCACGAAGCTGCTGACCGAGGTGAACGGGATGTCGTAGATGGCCGAGGGGTGCGGACCGTCGGAGACGCGGCCGCGGTACAACATGTAGGTGGAGATGAGGCCCCCGAAGAGGAGGCACTCGGAACCGAGGAACAGCCACATGGCCAGCTTGTTGTTGGACAGGCCGGTGGAACTGTGGTGACCGTGGCCGGAGCCGTGGTCTGCGTGAACTGCGACGTCAGCCAAGGGGGGCGATCTCCTTCGTGGGGCCGTCGACTGACGGCGGGTCGATCTCGGAGTCCGCGGGAACCGAGGGTTCCAGCACCCAGCCGAAGCTGCCGAGCAGGATCACTGCGGCACCGACGACCATCACCGGAATGCCGTAGATGGTGCCCAGGCCGAGCACACCGATGCCGAGCGCGAGGACGAGGGGCCAGTAGGACGGGCCCGGCAGGTGGATGTCGGAGTCGGCGGCGGCCTCCTCGGCACGCACCAGGTCCGCGCCGTCCGCGATGCGGCGCATCGTGTGTGTGGCGGTGTCCTCCTCGTACTTGCGGTGGAAGAACTCGTCCAGGTGGTGCACCACCGGGATGCGGTCGAAGTTGTGGGGCTTCGGCGGGTTGGTGGTGAGCCACTCGAGGGTGCGCGCGTCCCACGGGTCTGCACCGGCGACCGGGCCCTTGCGCCACGTGTACACGACGTTGATGAGGAACACCAGGACACCGGCGGTGAGGATGAACGAGCCGATCGAGGCGACCATGTTCCAGAAGGCGAGGTTGAAGAACCCCTCGCCCGCGCGGGCGTCGGTCCAGATGTACATGCGGCGCGGCTGGCCCTGCAGGCCGAGGATGTGCATCGGCCCGAACGTGAGGTTCATGCCGAAGAACATCAGCCAGAAGTTCCACGAACCCATCTTCTCGTTCAGCAGACGGCCGAAGACCTTCGGCCACCAGTAGTAGAAGCCGGCGAAGAGACCAAACACCATCCCGCCGAAGAGCACGTAGTGGAAGTGCGCGACGATGTAGTACGTGTCGGTCTGCTGCGTGTCGGACGGTGCGACGGAGTGGGTCACGCCGGAGAGCCCGCCCACGGTGAACAGCAGAACCAGGCCGATGGCGAACTTCATCGCGGTCGTGTACCAGATCTTGCCGCCCCACATGGTGAGCAGCCAGTTGAAGATCTTCACGCCGGTCGGGATGGCGATGGCCATGGTGGCGATGGAGAACACGGCGACCGACACCGGCCCGAGACCCGTGGCGAACATGTGGTGGGCCCACACGCCGAAACCGACGAGGCCGATGGACGCGCCCGAGAACACCACGAACGGGTACCCGAAGAGCGGCTTGCGGGCGAACGTGGGGAGGACCTCGGAGATGATGCCGAAGCCGGGGAGGATCAGCACGTAGACCTCGGGGTGCCCGAAGATCCAGAAGAGGTGCTGCCACAGCAGTGGGTCGCCGCCGGCGGCCGCATCGAAGAACGTGGCCCCGAACTCGCGCTGGAACATCAGCAGGACCAGCGCCACGGTGATCACCGGGAGCGAGAACACGAGCAGGAACTGCACGACGAGGATCATCCAGGTGAACACCGGCATCTTCATGAAGGTCATGCCCGGCGCGCGCATGTTGAGCACGGTGACAATGAGGTTGATCGACCCGATGAGCGAGGCGATACCGGCGATCTGCAGGCCGACCGTCCAGAAGTCCACGCCGTTCGAAGGCGAGAAGACCGGGCCGGAGTTCGGCGCGTACATGAACCAGCCGCCGTCCGCGGCGCCCCCGAGGAACCAGGCCAGGTTCAGCACGACCCCGCCGATGACCAGGAGCCACAGGGAGAGTGCGTTGAGGCGCGGGAAGGCCACGTCGCGGGCACCGATCTGCAGCGGCAGGAAGTAGTTCGCGAACGCGGCCGCCATGGGCATGGCGAAGAGGAAGATCATCGTGGTCGCGTGCATCGTGAACATCTGGTTGTAGACGTCCGCGTTGAGGATCTTGCCGTCGGGCATCGCCAGCTGGAGCCGGATGAGGAGTGCCTCGACACCGCCGACGATGAAGAAGAACATCGCCACCGCGCCGTACATGATGCCGATCTTCTTGTGGTCGACGGTGAAGAGCCAGGACTTCCAGCCCGTCTCCATCATCGGACGCTTGAGCGCACCGAGACTGGAGCTCGGCGTGGCGACGGCGGGGACTGCCGGGGCCGTTGAGGGTCGTTCAATGATCGCCATGGTGTTCTCCGGTCACTTCAGGGTCAGCAGGTAGGCAACGAGCTTGTCGATGTCGGTCTCCGAGAGGCCGAGGGCGGGCATGCCGCGGTACTTGCCGTCGGTCGGCCCGAGCTTCGTCGGGTCGGCGTACATCGGCTTCACGGCCGGCGCGTTGCGCAGCCACGCCCGCAGGTCAGTGGCGTTGAGGCAGTCCTCGGACACACCCGCGAGGTACTTGGCGCCGAACTCCTCGGGCTTGGCACTCCACACGTCCTTGCGGCAGGCCGGCCTCAACAAGTCGAACATGGCACCCGCGAAGGTGTTGCGAGTCATCAGGTGGCTGAGGTTCGGTGCGGCGCCGGAGTAGACGTTCTCGTCGGGAGCCGCGATCACCGCGGTGCCGTCGGCGCGCTTCTGGCCGTTCACCTGGTGGCAGCGCACGCACTGGTTCAGGAACACCTGCTCACCCTCGGCAGCGAGCGTTCCCGCAGCAGGGGCCGCGTAGGGCTTCTGCTGGTTGGCCACCCACTTGGCGAAGTCCTCCTTGGAGAGGGCCACCGCCTCCATTCGCATGTTCGCGTGGGAGAGGCCGCAGAACTCGGTGCACTGGCCCGCATAGATGCCGGGCTTGTCGGCCTCGAGCCGAAGCAGGTTGATGCGGCCGGGTACGGCGTCCTTCTTCCCGTTCAGTGCGGGGATCCAGTACGAGTGGATGACGTCACGGCTGGTCTCGCGCAGGAGCACCTTGGTGCCGACGGGCATCACGAGCTGGCCGGAGGTGATGATCGGCTGGTTGATGCCGAAGTCCTCCTGCACCGGGTAGTCGTACTCCCACCACCACTGCTGGCCGGTGACGTTGATGACCATCTCGGTGTCCTGCGTCTCGGCGAGGTCGAAGATGGTGCGGAACGTGAACACGCCGACCACGCTCAGGATGAGCGCGGGGACGACCGTGAGCGTGATTTCCACGATCGGCCGGCCGTGTGCCTGGCTGGGGATGGCCTGGCCGCGGTCGCGGAACTTGAGGAAGATGTAGGTGGCGAGCGCCAGCACGATCACACCGACGATGCCGGCGATCGGGAAGACCAGCTTCTGCAGCTGGTTGATGTCGTGGGCGTTCGGGCCCTTCGGCTGGAAGATGTCCTGCGGGGCGTTGGTGGCGCAGCCGGTGAGCAACAGGCCCGAGCCGGCCACCATGCCGGCGAGGGCGCGACGGGGGTTCCTGGGGGTCGACTTCATGTCTTGCTTCTTCCCTGCGGTGTTGTCGGTGGGGTTCGTCACGGCACGATCACCTCGATCTCGCCTTCTGCGCCCGGGACCTCGATCTTGTACCCGTCCTTCATGGCGATGGTCGGCTTCTTGATGTTCACGGTGAGCAGCTGCTCCTGGTTCTTGCCGGCGAGCTGGGTGCAGTTCTCGAGCTTCTCCACCACGCCGGTCTCGGCGACCGCCTTCTCGCCGAGGTGGATCACCATGCGGTGCTCCTTCTCGTCGAGGTTGCGGAAGAGGATGTTCACGTCGTTCGAGCGTGCGATGGTGATGCTGTTGACCGGCTTCTTGATGCCGATGAGCTCGGCGTACGCCTTGCCGTCCTTCACGAACACCGTGGCGAGCACGTTGGCACGCAGGTTCACGGCATTGCCGGCGTGGTGGTCGTAGTGCTCGCTCTCCTCGGGTCCGCACTCGCGGTGTGTGATCGAGTAGGGGTCCTCTTTCGAGTACTTCGCCAGCTGCGCGCGGAGCGCCAGGACGGCCACCAGCGGGCGGCCCCGGAAGGACGGCCGGTACGCGGCAAGGAACGCCACGGAGACGACGACCGAGGCGATGACGATGAAGAGGGCCGCGCCGGCCGACTTCGAGACGTTCAGCATGACGCGGGAGAACAGGTACGCCACCGCGCCGAGTGCGACTGCGGACGCCGCGGGGTACTCGAGCGGCCCGACCGACCGGGTGCGGACCATGTCAAAGTCGACTTGTTTCCAGACGCGGTGTATGTTTTCACCCCGAAAAGCCGCATCATGGCCATGCCGCGCGGCGCCACTGCGGTTGACTTTGCCTATGCGGTACACAGCAACATTGGCGACCGCACGATGGCGGTCAAAATCAATGGTGATTCCGTTCCCTTGCGCACCGAACTGCGCAATGGCGATGTGGTGGAAATCATCACCTCCCCGGTGGCTGCGCCCAACCCTGCTTGGCTGGGCTTTGTGCGAACCGGTCGGGCGCGCTCCAAAATACGCCACTACCTCAAGGGATTGGCCCAGGTTGAATCCACCCAAATGGGGCAAAAAATGCTGCTCCAAGCCCTGCGTGCCGAAGGTTTTGAAGGCTTGCCGGACCACCAAGGCACCCACGCCAACCTGTGGGACAG
>RFZO01000120.1 GCA_009920715.1 Actinomycetota bacterium
GGCGCACCCCCACGGGCATCGACGCCGTCGAGTGGGCGCGCCGCGCGGTGGCCCTCGGGGCCGGCGAGATCCTCCTCACTTCGATGGACCGCGACGGCACGCGCGACGGGTTCGACACGGCCCTCACGCGCGCCGTCACCTCCGCGGTCGGGGTGCCCGTGATCGCAAGCGGCGGGGTCGGCACACTCGACCATCTCGCCGACGGGGTGACCGAGGGAGGCGCGACAGGCGTGCTCGCCGCGTCGATCTTCCACTTCGGCGAGTTCACCGTGTCGGCCGCGAAGCAGCACATGGCGGCGCGCGGGATAAGGGTGCGCCCCGTCCCGCAGTGACGACCTGACCCCGGAGAGTCAGTCCCGGAGGGCCTCGCGGAGGAGCGCGTCGAGCGCGGTCGAGCACGCGTCGTCCGCGCCGGCGGCAATGAAGTGGTCGACGCTCTCGAGCACCGTGACGGTGGTGGCGGTCCAGTCGGCCGTGGCGGAGCGGAGCGCTTCCTCGGACGTGAACTGGTCGTGACGGGGGAGCAGGAGATGCTTCGGTCTGTGGCTGTTCGCCGCCGTCGGCCTGTTCGACATCATCGCGACGGGCGGAGCGACGGCCAGCCATCCCATGATCGCGGGGTTGCTCACGTTCATCGCCACCACGGACCCGAACGAGTATCCCGCCATGATGACGGGCATGTCGTCCTCAGCCATCGCGACGAACTCGCACGCGGCCGCGAGGTCCAGCCGCTCGGCGTCGCCGTTGTCATGCTCTCCCATGCTGTTGCCCGAGCCGCGGAAGTCGGGTGTGATGGAGTGGCACCCGGCCCTGTGCGCAGCCCGCTGGATGGCGCGCACCACGTGGTCGTGCCGGCTGCCCCCGTGGAGAGGATGGGGGTGCCCGATCACCACGAACGCCCGGGCGGCACCCTGGTCTGTCTGTGCCCACACCACGTCGGCCTCGAGGGTCACGCCGTCGAGCGTCCCGAGCGAAACGGTTTCGAGCGTCACGACGAAGACGGTACCGTGCTGGGCGTGACCCCCGGCGCGAACGAATCCCCTTCTGCGGCCCCGAACGGACGCGTGATAGTGCCCACGGCCGACCAGCTCGGCGCCGTCACGTTCAACGCCGACGGTCTCGTGCCGGCCATCGCCCAGTGCGCCGAGACCGGCGAGGTGCTGATGATGGCGTGGATGAACGCGGAGTCCCTCGCCATGACGTTCGCGGAGGGCCGGATGGTCTACTGGAGCCGCAGCCGCAGCGAACTGTGGCGCAAGGGGGACACAAGCGGCGACCGGCAGTTCGTGCAGTCGGCCAGGTACGACTGCGACGGCGACACCCTCCTGTTCACCGTGATCCAGGAGGGGCGGGGCGCCTGCCACACGGGCGAGCGCTCGTGCTTCTACCGGGAGTTCGGCGCGCGGTGACCCTGCCGACAACGGGCATCACGCCGAGCCGGGAGGAGTTCCGGGAGCTCGCCGCACGGCACACGGTCGTGCCGGTGTGGACGCACGTGCTGGCGGACCTCGAGACCCCGGTGGCTGCGTTCCTCAAGCTCGTCGGTGACGGCGACGGCTTCCTCCTCGAGTCGGTGGAGCACGGCGAGAGGTGGAGCCGGTTCTCCTTCGTCGGCCGCAACCCACGGGGCACGCTCACGCTGCGCGACGGTGTCCTCACCGCAACCGGCGACATCCCCGCGTCCGTCCCGCTCGACAAGGGCATCCTCGCCGCCATGGACGAGCTGCTGCGCATCTACCGCGCGCCGTTGTTCCCGGACCTCCCGCCGCTGCAGGGAGGACTCATGGGTCACCTTGGCTACGACGTCATCCGCGAGGTCGAGCACCTTCCTGCAGTGCCGCGCGACGACAGGGCCGTGCCTGATGCCGCCATCAGCATCATCGGCAGCCTCGCCGCGTTCGACCACTGGCGCCAGCGCGTGTACCTGCTGGAGAGCGTGCCCGTCGCGGGGCTCGATGCCGACGGCATCGACGCCGCGTACGACGCGGCGGTGGGCCGCGTGCACGACGCCGTCCGTGACCTCGCCCAGCCGCTCGCGTACGTGCCGGTGGAGCCGCCCGTGCCCGGCGAGGAACTCCCCGCCGCGGTCTCCTCCATGCCCGACGGGGGTTACCGCCGCGCGGTGGAGGTGGCCAAGGAGCACATCCGCGCCGGTGACATCTTCCAGGTGGTGCTCTCGCAGCGCTACGACCTGGACCTCGGTGCGGACCCGTTCGACGTGTACCGCGTGCTGCGTCAGGTGAACCCCAGTCCGTACATGACGTTCCTCCGCCAGCCTGGCCTCACCATGGTCAGTTGCTCGCCCGAGCCCCTGGTGCGCGTGCAGAACGGGCGCATCATCTCGCGCCCCATCGCCGGCACACGGAAGCGCGGCCGCGACGACGAGCACGACCGCCGGCTCGCCGGCGAGCTGCGCGAGAACCCGAAGGAGGTGGCCGAGCACATCATGCTGGTGGACCTGGCGCGCAACGACGTGGGCCGCGTGGCGAGGTACGGCACCGTCCATGTGGACGAACTGATGACGCTCGAGAGGTACAGCCACGTCATGCACATGACGTCGCAGGTGTCCGGCGATCTCGTGGACGGCATGTCCACGATCGACGTGCTGCGCGCCACCATGCCCGCCGGCACGGTGAGCGGCGCCCCCAAGGTCCGCGCCATGGAGATCATCGACGAGCTCGAGCCCGTGAAGCGCGGCCCGTACGCGGGTGTGGTGGGCTATGTCGACTTCTCCGGCAACCTCGACACGGCCATCGCCATCCGCACCATGTTCGTGGGGCCCTCGGGTGCGAGCCTGCAGGCCGGCGCCGGCATCGTGGCCGACAGCGACCCAGCCGACGAGGATCTCGAGTGCCACAACAAGGCGGCTGCCCTCCTCGCCGCTGTTCCCGCCGCCCGGCGGATGACTGCGCGCAGGCGCGCGGCCGGCACGGTGGCCTGACATGGCCCTGGTGCACGCGGACCTGCCGCGCGACGTGGTGATCGTGCAGGGCGACGACGCGGCGCAGTTCCTCCACTCGCAGCTGGCCCAGGACATCGCTTCCGTCCCCGTCGGGGGTTCGGTGCACTCGTTGCTGCTCGCGCCGACCGGCCATGTGGTGGCCCTCGTGCGGGTCGTGCGCCACGTGGACACAGTGTTCACTCTCGATGTCGAGCAGGGATTCGGCGAGAAGGTCATCGCGCGTCTCCAGCGTTTCGTGCTGCGCGCAAAGGTGACAATGAGGCCGAGCGACTGGGTCGTGCGCGCGTTCCGCGGCGAAGGGGCGGCAGATGCTGTCGGGCGCTCCGCGGGGTCGGCTGTTGCGTGGTGGGGAGGCAGCGAGTGTGTCGACGTGGTGGCGCGCGCCGAGGACCTGCCGGTTGCCGGTGAGCGGGTGTCCGTGGCGGTCATCGATGCGATGAGAGCGGATGCTCACTGGCCGGCGATGGGTTCCGACATCGAGGAGGGTGACGTCCCGGCCACCACGGGCGTCCTCCGTGCCGCCGTCAGCTTCACGAAGGGGTGCTACCCCGGCCAGGAGCTGGTGGAGCGGATGGACTCGCGCAACAGTTCCGCGCCAGTGGTGCTGCGCGCGGTGCGGGCGGGGGAGGGCACCGATGGTTGCACGGTCACGTCGCGCGGTGACGCATGGTTGCTGGTGCGGGCCCCGCGCGGTTCGGACGTGGGCACGGCCCTGTCCGGCGGCAGTTGATCAGTTGCCCAGGCCGTCGATGAGCGTCGCGTAGCGCGGGTCCGTGCGCAGGTCTCCGAATCCCCCGGCGGAGTTCAGTCGGGCGAGAGTGTCGAGCCCGTCGAAGGAGAGGTTGACCGCCGCGGCAACCCAGCGCAGCGCGGCCTCCCTGTCGCCGAGTGCGCACGCGGCCTGCGCGGCAGCCACGGCCACCTCGCTCGACGGGCACTGCGAGAACGCCCTGCGGCAGTACGACATCGCAGCAGCCGCTCCCGCAGCCCCCAGGATCTGCTCCGCCGCGACGGCGTCCACCGGCGCGATGCCTGTCGGTTCCGTGACAGCGCGTGATGCGGCGACGGCCAGCATCCTCTGGCCGCGCAGCGTTCGCCACTGGAGCCACAGCAGGAAGACGAAGAACACCAGGAGCCCCGACGTGCCGGTGACGATCATCCACCCGAGGACCGTCGCGGTGATGACGACGCTCGCACGGAGCATGATCGCCGCGCCGCGGCCGGGGAACAGCGAATCGAGCAGCATCGTCATCACGGCACCACCGTCGAGCGGCACGAGCGGGATCAGGTTCACCGCCCCGAGCGCGATGCCCGTCCACCACACCGCGGTGAGGGCATCGGAAGCGGAGATGTCCGAGGACGAGAACGGGCTGGCCCCCGCGAGGAGGATGATCCCCGCGGCAAGGACCATCTGCGAGGCAGGCCCGGCCGTTGCAATCGCTGCCCGCCGGGCGCGGGTGAGCCCGGGCGCGGGGGAGAAGGTGGCGTAGGCGACCATGAAATCGAGCGAGATCCGCGCCTCGCACCCGAACGTGCGGGCCACCACCGCATGGCCGAGTTCGTGGACCACCGTGAACACAGCGAGGCACGCGGCGACCCACGCACCGAGGGGGAACGGGTACAGCAGGCCGATGAGCACGAGGAACAGGGGGAAGCCGGGGCG
The DNA here is from genome assembly GCA_009920715.1 of Actinomycetota bacterium. Classification (GTDB taxonomy): domain Bacteria; phylum Actinomycetota; class Acidimicrobiia; order Acidimicrobiales; family Ilumatobacteraceae; genus UBA2093. Next base: position 4,626 of record RFZO01000120.1, read on the forward strand.
CACGGACGTGGGGAAACCGAGAAGCGAGAGACCGCGACGGGGGCCGCGTGACCGGATGGGGAGCACCGCACGGCAGTGTAGGCGGGCTCGTTGGGGTCGTTCCGCTGCCCCGCCGTAGACTCCGACGCTGTGACGTACGTCTATGCATTCGATCATTCACACCGTCGTGCGCCGATGGAACTCAAGGACCTCCTCGGCGGCAAGGGCGCGAACCTCGCCGAGATGATGAGCGTCCTGAAGCTCCCCGTGCCCCACGGTTTCACAATCTCCACCGACGCCTGCCGCGCCTACATGCACGGTGGCTGGCCGAAGGGTCTCGACGACGAGGTCCGCCGCCACGTCGCGGCACTGGAGAAGAAGATGGGCCGCCGCCTCGGTGACCCGAAGGACCCGCTGCTCGTCTCCGTTCGCTCCGGCGCCAAGTTCTCCATGCCGGGGATGATGGACACGGTCCTCAACCTGGGGCTGAACGACCGCAGCGTGAAGGGCCTGGCTGATTCCACGAAGAACGAGCGGTTCGCCTACGACTCCTACCGCCGTTTCATCTCCATGTACGGCCGCATCGTGCTCGGCATCGAGGGTGACAAGTTCGAGCACCCGCTCGAGGCGGCGAAGACCAAGTCGGGCGCCCGGACCGATGCGGACATCCCGGCACCCGCACTGAAGGAACTGTGCGAGACATACAAGGAGGTCGTCGCCAAGGAGACCGGCAAGCCGTTCCCGCAGGACCCCGCAAAGCAGCTCCGCGGTGCGATCGAGGCCGTGTTCCGTTCGTGGAACGGCCCGCGCGCCATTGCCTACCGCGTGCGCGAGAAGATCAGCCACGAGCTCGGCACGGCAGTGAACGTGCAGGCCATGGTGTTCGGCAACCGCGACGACAACTCCGGCACCGGTGTGGGCTTCACGCGCAACGCCGCCACCGGCGAGAACAAGCCCTACGGCGACTTCCTCGTGAACGCCCAGGGCGAGGACGTGGTGGCGGGCATCCGCAACACCGAGGACCTGAACGCGCTCAAGCGCAAGTTCCCCGCCATCCACGCCGAGCTCATGACCATCTTCGCCAGGCTCGAGCGTCACTACAAGGACATGTGCGACACCGAGTTCACGATCGACCAGGGCAAGCTGTGGATGCTGCAGACGCGCGTCGGCAAGCGCACGGGCGCCGCGGCACTGCGGATGGCCGTCGACATGACCAAGCCCACCGGGACGGGACGCCAGGCGTGGAAGATCTCGAAGAACGAGGCGATCATGCGCGTCGCCGCCGACCACCTCGACCAGGTGCTGCACCCGCAGTTCGCCTCGAAGTCGAAGGCAATCGCGAAGGGTCTCGCCGCATCCCCGGGTGCGGCGGTCGGCCGCGTGTACTTCACCGCCGACGAGGCCGAGGCGGCGGCGAAGAAGGGCGAGGACGTCATCCTCGTGCGCAGCGAGACCAGCCCCGAGGACGTCCACGGCATGATGGTCGCAAAAGGCATCCTCACGTCGCGCGGCGGGCTCGTCAGCCACGCCGCCGTCGTCGCGCGCGGCTGGGGAACCCCGGCCGTCGTCGGTGCCGATGCGGTCAAGATCTCCGGGAAGTCGTTCACCGCAGGTGACGCCACGGTGAAGCAGGGGGACTGGATCTCCCTCGACGGCACCACGGGCGAGATCATGCTCGGCCAGCTGAAGCTCGCCG
>RFZO01000013.1 GCA_009920715.1 Actinomycetota bacterium
GGAGTCCGGACCGAAGGGATCCACGGCAACCACCGTCCCGGCGGATCCCACCAGCTATGCCGCGCAGGAGTGGGCCACCTTCCTGCTCGCCGATCTCCCGGTGAGGTTCTGGGAAATGGAGGACGACTTCACCGACGCGTACAACTCGTCTGTGAAGTACGGGGGCCTGAGGTCCTCCACCAAGGGATACCGCATGGAGGTCTCCCCGGTGATCCACGAGATGGATGCCTACATGCAGTCACTGGCGCCGGCGGTGGGGATACTCGAGGCGGCAGGCAGGGCGGGAGCCCGTGACAACGACCTCGCGGATCTCGCGCCCGAATTGGTCATGTTCCACTCGGCCCTGGCGGGAAGGCTCGAGGACCTGCGTGAGATGCACGGTGCGACCCTCGCCCTCGACGGGGACCGGTGGGATCTGGTTGCCCCGCGTTTGCGTGCAGACCCGTTCCCGCGGTCGTATGTCTGTGCGTATTTCTCGATCGCGGCGGAGGGGCGTTGGTCGTCACGCCTGCCCGCTGCCACGAACGACGCGATTGCCCGGGGCCCGGGGATCTTCAGGTGCGACGAACCGGAGTACGGCACCGACGATGACGCGGAGGATTCAGCGGACAGCGACGCGTAGCCTCGCCGGTCAGCCGCCGCGCCGCTCGTACGCGCCGAGGACGGCACGCAGCGATGCTGTGGTGGTGTTGGGGTCCATCCCCACCCCCCACAGCACGTTGCCGTCGGAGTCCTTCGTCTCGACGTACGCGACCGCGGTTGCTTCCGAGCCCTGGCTCATCGCGTGCTCGCTGTAGTCGAGCACGTCGATGTCGGCCCCGAGGCCCGCACGGAGGGCGTGCACGAACGCATCGATCGGTCCGTTCCCCTCGCCCACGATGGTCCGGTGCTCTCCGTTCACCTCGAGCTGGGCGGTGATGGTGGTGGACCCGGTCTTCGAGTCGCTGCGCAGCTCGTGACTGGTGAGCGAAATCCCGGGTTCGGCCGGCAGGTACTCGCCGCGGAACGACTCCCAGATGACGAGCGCGCTCACCTCTGTCCCGGTCTCCTCGGTGACTCCCTGGATGACCTGGCTGAACTCGATCTGCAGGCGACGGGGCAGGTCGAAGCCGTGCTCCTCCTTCATCACGTAGGCCACGCCGCCCTTGCCCGACTGGCTGTTCACGCGGATCACCTTCTCGTAGGTGCGGCCCACGTGCTTCGGGTCGATCGGCAGGTACGGCACGCCCCACCTGTCGTAGTTCCGCCCCAGCTTCTCGAAGCCCTTCTTGATGGCGTCCTGGTGACTTCCGGAGAAAGAGGTGTACACCAGGTCACCGACGTAGGGGTGGCGCTCCGGGACGGGGAGACGGTTGCAGTACTCCGCCACACGGCGCAGCGCGTCGATGTCGCTGATGTCGAGCTCCGGGTCGACCCCGTTCATGAACATGTTCATGGCCACGTTGACGATGTCGAGGTTGCCGGTGCGCTCGCCGTTGCCGAAGAGCGTGCCCTCCACGCGGTCTGCACCCGCCATGATGCCGAACTCGGCGGCGGCGGTGCCCGTGCCGCGGTCGTTGTGCGGGTGCAGCGAGATGATGACCGAATCGCGGTCCTTGATCGTGCGGCAGAACCACTCGATGACGTCCCCGTACACGTTCGCGGTGTAGCTCTCCACGGTGGCGGGGAGGTTCAGGATGAGACGGTTCCCCGGGATGGGCTTGATGACGTCCATGACCGCCTCGCACACCTCGACCGCGTAGTCAGGCTCGGTGAGCGTGAACGACTCGGGCGAGTACTCGTAGCGCACGTTCGTGCCGGGCAGCATCGACTCGTGGCTGAGGCACAGCTTGGCCGCCTCCACCGCGATGTTCTTGATGCCCTCCTTGTCCAGGCCGAACACGACTTCGCGCTGCAGGGGGTTGGTGGAGTTGTAGAAGTGGACGATGACGTTGCGGGCACCGCGCAGGCACTCGTAGGTGCGCTCGATCAACTCGGGGCGGCACTGCACAAGCACCTGGATGGTGACGTCGTCGGGGATCAGGTCCTGCTCGATGATCTGGCGCACGAAGTCGAAGTCGGGCTGGCTGGCCGAGGGGAACCCCACCTCGATCTCCTTGAACCCCATTCTCACGAGGGCGTTGAACATGCGCAGCTTGCGCTCGGGGTCCATCGGTTCGATCAGGGCCTGGTTGCCGTCGCGCAGGTCGACGCTGCACCACAGCGGGGCCTTGTCGATGGTCCTGTTCGGCCAGGTGCGGTCGGTGAGGACGAGCGGGACCCACGGCGAGTACTTCTCGAAGGGCATCTTCTTCGGTGTCACGTTCTGGGGAGGCATGGTCTCGGTTCCTTGGGTGTGTGGGCGGGTGATTCGGACAAAGAAAAAACCCCCTGCCGGGGCAGAGGGTTTCGACAGCAGCGATATTCGGCTGCCGCCGTCACGTAAGGAGAAGCAGGCTCTTCTGTGTCGTCATCACCAACCACGATACAGGGGGACGCGCGCCCGAGCCACCCCCGGCGGCCGGGGATGGGGTGTCACGGGCAGAGGAAGTTGCCGAACTGCCAGGGGTCGGAGCGGTCGAGCGTGGACGCAGAGTCGCTCCATCGGTCGAACACGTCGCGGCGGGTCCGCAGCGGGTCCCAGTCGACGGCGTCCGACCAGACGGTGCCGAGGTAGGGGGTTGCGGCCGCGAGGACGAACTCGTGGGGGAGTTCGTCGGGCACGCGGACGCCCTGCATGGGTTCGGCGATCATCCACTTCACCGCCGCCATGACCGAGGCGGCCACCTGCAGCGTCGTGGCGCTCTGGTGGGGCACCTTGCGGCGGGCCTCGTGGATGTCGAGGACGGAACCGGTCCACCACGCCCGGTAGTCGTGGCCCATCAGCAGCACGCCCAGCTGGTCCTCGCCCTGGACGATCTCGTCGTTCAGGATTCGCTGCTCGGGCTGCATCTCGTAGTTGCGCATCAGCAGCTCGTGCACGCTCATGATCGCCACGTCGCTCGGGCAGTACGCGTAGTGCGTGGTGGGCCGGTACACGGCGGCGCCGTTCTCCCACACCGTGAGGTGATCGCTCATGGTGTACGCCTCGCCGTGGCGCACGACCATGCCGCGGATCTCGCCGGCGGGAACCCAGCTGCGCACCCATGTCTCCATGCCCGGGCGGGCAATGCAGATCTGGTTGCGCGGTCCGTCGTCCTCGTGGACCCACGCGTTGCGGGGGAGGGTCTTCTCGTGCGTGCCCCACCCGAGTTCGGCGGGTGCGATGCCCTCCTCGTACAGGCCGTCGACCGACCACGTGTTCACGAACTCGTTCACGCGCTTCGGCTCCACCGCGAGCTGCGTGTCGCGCTCGGAGATGTGGATCACCTTCGTGCCCGACAGCATGGCGAGGCGGTTGAACTGGCCTGCGGCGAGCGCGGATTCCATCGCCGCGGCGCGGTCGCCCGTGGCGGTGCCGTCCGACAGCATGCGGCTCGTCATCTCCGTGAGCGCCCGTTTCACGAAGTGGCTGACGAGGCCCGGGTTGGCGCCGTGCTCGAGCACGGCGGTGGCGCCGAGGCGTCCCCAGCGCTGCTTCAGGCGGCGCAGTTCCTGGTGGCGGACGTAGAGGGTGCGGTCGAGCGGGTTGGTGGACGCGAGGTCCTCGTACGGGTCCCACACCTCGACCGAGGTGTTCAGGTAGCGCACGTTGTGGTCGAAGCACCACTGGAGGATCGTGGGGCAGTCGATGTTCCATGCGAGGTCCAGCAGGATGTCGCCGTCGCCGCACCTCGCGGAGAGGAACTCGTCCAGGTTCTCCCTGGTCAGCCTGTCGGTCTCGTAGGTGACACCTCGCGAGAGCGCGTCAGCGATGCGGTGGCGGTTGTCGACGAAGTCGACGACATGGATGGACGAGGGCGAGATGCCGAGGTCGTCGATGAGCAGCGGGATCGTGCACTGGGCCACGCTCCCGCACCCGAGCACGAGGACGCGCGCGGGGATCCGGGGTTCCGAGTTCGCAGCGATGGGTATCGGCTAGTGGGACTCGGTGACGAATTCGTCGTCGATCAGGTCAACCAGGCCGGCCGAGAAATCGGGCTCGGCCGGGACCAGCAACTGCTGCCAGTCGTACGGGATTCCCTTCAGGCCACGCGTCTGCGTGCCGTCCGGTCGTGGGAGATGTGCGTCCATGAGAACTCCTACCTGTGAAGTAGAGGGTTCGCCCGTGGCGGGTGGCGCACGCCGTTGTCTTGTGTGACCCGGTCCGTACGACTTTTGCTCGGTGCTGATCCGTGGGTGAATGGTCCTTTCTGCGCGGGGCTTTCCCGCGTCAGGCTGACTGAAACTAACGGATGACGGGCCCGTTCGTGCAGTTCTTGGCAAAAAGTTCACCCGTCGCTATCGTCCCGTGTGGCGGACCCTGTCGGTACCGTGTGGGGCGACATGTCAGACAAAGTTCATACCCCCACCGGGTTCGCGTCGCTCGGTGTTCCCCCCCAGGTCGATGCCGGTCTCGCAGCCGCCGGGTTCGATGCTCCCTTCGCCATCCAGACCGAGGCCATTCCCGTGGCCCTCCGCGGGGTCGACCTCTGCGGCCGGGCCCGCACCGGCTCGGGCAAGACCCTCGCCTTCGGCGTGCCCATGCTGGCCCGCATCGACGCCGCGGCCCGCGTGCGGGCCCCGCGCGGTCTCGTGCTGGTGCCCACCCGCGAGCTCGCCCTCCAGGTGGCCGAGGTGCTCGAGCCCATCGGCAAGGCGTGCGACCGCCGCGTGCTGCCCGTGTACGGCGGTGCCTCGCGTGACGACCAGATCGATGCGCTCGCGAAGGGCGTGGAGATGGTGGTGGCAACCCCGCTGCGTCTCATCGACCTCATGAAGGCGGGTGAGGTCGTCATGGACGACATCCAGGTGGTCGTTCTCGACGAGGCCGACCGCATGGCCGACGAGGGCTTCACCCCGCAGGTCGAGTGGATCCTCCGCCACGTCACCGGCGAGCACCAGACCATGCTGTTCTCCGCCACGCTCGACGGCCAGGTGGGCAATCTCGTGCGCCGCTACATGAAGAACCCCGAGGAAGTCTCCATCGACTCACCCACCGACACGGTGGGCACCATGCACCATCTCTTCCTCGCCGTCCACCGCATGGACAAGGACAAGGTCGTGAACGCCATGGCGCAGGCCGCGGGCAAGACCGTGGTGTTCTGCGACACGAAGCGGCTGTGCGACCGGGTGGCCGACAAGCTCGACGAGCTGGGGGCAAAGGTCGCCGCCATCCATGGCGACCTCACCCAGGCCGCGCGCGAGAAGGCACTCGCACGGTTCGCCCGCGGCGACCTCACCATCCTCGTCGCCACCGACGTGGCGGCCCGCGGCATCGACATCGACGACGTCGCCCTCGTGGTGCACTACGAGCCCCCCATGGACCACAAGACCTACCTGCACCGTTCAGGCCGCACCGCGCGCGCCGGTCGGGACGGCTGGGCCGTCACGCTCGCCGAGTACAACCAGCACACCACCTGCCGGATCATCCAGCGGGCCCTGCGCCTGCCCACCAACGCCCCGGTCGAGGTCTTCTCGAACGACGCTCGGTTGCGCGACCTGCGCAAGTTCTTCGCCGAGTAGTCCCGGAGGGGAAACCCTCCCTCACCCCTCTGGCACAATCTCCCGTCCCGGTGGACGCCCAGTTGTCCGTCGGCAAGGTCCCCCAATACGGTGCGGGACGGGAAGAGGTGGAGATGTCGTTGAGGGTCAGGTGCGTGGGGAGCGTCGAGGACATCGTCGAGCCCGTCGTCGGGTACCTCACCGCGGGCGCCGAGACGGAGGATCTCTTCCACACGCAGCACCTCATCGTTCCCACGGCGGGTGTCCGTGCCTGGCTCGCCCCGCAGGTCGCGGCGAGGCTCGGTTCCACACCGGGCCATGCCGACGGTGTCATGGCGAATGTCCGCGTGGGGTATGTCGGCATGCTCAACGGGCTGCTGCGTGCGGGGGTGGAGGACGAGGACGACGCCTGGTCGATCGAGCGCGTCACCATGGCGGTTCTCCGGGTCATCCATGACCTGCCGAAGGACGACCCGCTCGTGCGCAAGCACGGTGGTCATCTCCGTGCAGCCCGTGCAATCGCCGACAGGTTCGACCGTTACGCGGCCCGTCGACCCTCGTTGATCCGATCGTGGGAGGAGGCCCGCCGCACGAACGCCGAGGTCGGCCGTGACAACGCCCAGATGGAGTGGCAGTACGCACTGTGGCGCCGCGTGAGGGACGTCATCGACGTGCCGTCGTGGCCGGCACGCACGCAGGAGCTGTGCGCCGGGCTCGCCGCAGGCCAGGGCATCCCGGGTCTCCCGCCACGGCTGATGGTGGCGGGGGTGGAAACCCTGTCCGTCGCCAACCTCGAGATCCTGCGCGCCCTCGGGAACGTGATCGATGTCGAGGTCATCTGCGTCCAGCCGTCCGCTCACCTCTGGGGTGAATGGTCGACGCTCGCCGCCGCGCTGCCCGTCACCCCGGGTGTTGCCCCTGCTCGCGGAGACGACGCACACGTCGTGCCCGGCTGCGACGTCCTCGTCACCACGTGGCTGCGCGGCGCGTTCGAGATGCAGATGCTGCTCGCCTCGCAGGGGATCAGTGTCGAGGCGCCCACCGGTGCCGCCCGGCCCGCTTCGGGGCAACTCCTGCACCGCATGCAGGCCGCAGTTGCCGCCCCGCACCGGGTTGCTCCCATCCCTCTCGCACCGGGTGACGTGTCGGTGCAGATCCACCGCGCGCACAACCTGGCCCGCCAGGTGGAGGTGCTGCGCGACGCGCTGCTCCACGCCTTCCACGACCTGCCGGACCTCCGGCCCCACGAGGTCATCGTGCTGTGCGCGGACATCGAGCAAGCCGCACCCATGCTGAAGGCCACCTTCGACCAGCCCATGAGACTCCACGACGGGCGCAACGTCACCATTCCGTTCGTCGTGGCCGACCGGTCCCTCCGCGACGTCAGTCCGGGTGCCGACTTGTTGGCAGCTGTGCTGGGACTCGCCGGCTCCCGTTTCGATGTCGCATCCGTGATGCGCATCGCCACCGACAGTCTCGTCCTCCGCGAGCGCCGGATCGGCCAGGAGGAGGTTGACGCGTGGGTCAGGCTGGTCGAGACAACCCGGGTGCGGTGGGGGCTCGACGCCGGCCAGCGGGCAGAAGCCGGATTCGGCATCACCGACATCACGGCGCACACCTGGAAAGAAATGCTCGACCGCGCCCTTCTCGGTGCGCTCCTGCCCGATGCGGCAACACCGCTGCGCGAGATCGGCGGCGTGGTGCCCCTCACCCACGTCGACACAGCAGAGATCGATGCCATCACGGCGTTCGGCGAGATCCTCGGGGTGCTGGCAGAACTGGAGAACAAGGCCCGCCATGCGCAACCGGTCGGGGTGTGGTGCAACCACGTGGAGGAGATGCTCGTCCAGCTGTGCGGCCCGTCGTGCACCGACATCGACGACGCACTCGCCGTCATCCAGGTCTTCCGTGATTCCACCGTGCTCCACCGCGATGCCGGCTCCACGCAGGTGCTCGAGGCCGTGGAGTTCGCGGAGTTCGCGGATCTCCTCGGCCAGAGACTTGCGGCCACGCCGGGGCGCCAGCCGTTACGGACGGGTGCCGTCACGGCAACCTCGTTCGTCCCGCTCCGCTCGGTCCCGTACCGCGTGGTGTGCGTGGTCGGCCTCGATGACGGCACGCTCGCGGTCGGCGAGGCCGAGGGAGATGACATCGTGGCGAACGATCCCCTCATGGGGGACCCCGACCCGCGCGTCGACACACGGCGCATGCTGCTGGAGGCGGTCCTCGCGGCCGGCGAGCGGCTCGTCATCACGTGCAACGGGCGCAGCATCAAGAACAACTCGCCCGTCCCGTTGGTCACGCCGCTCGCCGAACTGCTGGACCTCTGCGGTCGGCTCGGGGTGGAGGTGCCCGACAACCCCGAGAAGCACAGTGCCGTCGAGCACCTGCACCCGCGCCACGCCAGCGGTGCCCTCAACTTCGTCACTGTCGGCGGGCCGGTCAACGGCATCCGTTGGTCGCATGACTCGGCGGCGCTCGCGGCGTCCCGCGGACTCCTGGCCGGCGGCAGTGACCCCGTGCCTGCCGCGTCCGTCGCGGATCCGTATCCCGAGGTGCCCCTCAGGAATCTCGAGGCGATGTTCATCGACCCGCTCGTTTACTACCTGCGGGAGACGCTCCACATCTACACCGAACGCGACACCCCCGACCCCGGCGCCACTCTCCCGGTCGACATCGACGAGTTCGTCCTCGCCAACCTGGCAGAGTCGCTCGTGGCGGCCGCAGGGGCGGAGGCACTCGAGAACTCACGTGCCGACTGGGAAGCTGCGGCCGCCGGGAGCGACACGCTTCCCGTTCCGCCGTTCGCGGACGGAGCTCTGGAGGTCGCGTTCGCGGTGGCGTCCGCCGTTCGTGGACGTGCCTCTCTCATGGGCATCCCGTTGACCGCACCCGACCCGGTCGAGTTCAAGGTGCGCGGTGACGACGGCACCGTCATCGACTGCCACGTGCCGAACGTCGCGGAGGAGGCCAGCAGCGGCATCGTCTTCTCGTTGCTGTACCACACGAAAGCCGAGAAGGAGATCACGCGCCTCGCCATCCGGCTGCTCGCTCTCCGCGCGGCAGGGCGCCGGGTCGCCCAGGCGATCGTCATCCACCGTGACACCGGCAACAAGACGCTCGGGTACCTCGCGAATGTCATCACTCTCGACACCTCCATCGACCAGCAGGAGGCCGCCCGCCGGCTGCTCGGCCTGGCCAGGGTGGAGCCGGTCGCCCGTGTCACCCCGTGCGCCGATTTCGGCGGCACAGCCGACGAGATCGTCGCTGCCGGCACCGTCGACGACGACACCGTGATGGATGCCTTCGACGATTTCGTCGAGGGGAACGGTTTTGCGGCATCCGCAGAGGCCATCGTGTTCGGTTCGTCCCCCGTCATCGAGCGGGCGTACCCCGAGGACAATCCGGGCATCATCGACTTCCTCACCGTCCGCGGGGAGGCGCTGGTTCTCGAGAAGGACGGCGGCAAGGGCAACGGACTCCAGGAGTGGGTGGTGCGGTGACTCCACAGGTCTTCCCCGACTTCGACATCGTCGACCCGAAGGTGGTGAATGGCACCGTCATCGAGGCGAGCGCCGGCACCGGCAAGACTTTCTCGGTGGCGGCCTTTGTCGCGCGCACCATCGCCCTGAACGACGACATCCGCATCGGGAACATCCTCGTCACCACCTTCACCCGCAACGCTGCGGCCGAACTGCGGGACCGCATCCGCCGCCGTCTTGTCACGCTCGAGCGACAGCTGCGTGTCGGCACCACCGACGACGGGGACGGTCTCGCGGCGGCGCTTCTCGGGGCCGGTGCCACGACGGGGGCAGACCGGCTCGCGCGTGCCCTGCGCGAGTTCGACACCGCCACCATCTCCACCATTCACTCCGTGTGCGCCCGCATCCTCACCATGGCCGGGTTGCCCGCCGTTGGCGAGGGCGACGAGACGGATCTCGACCGGATCATCTCCGAGGTGGTGAACGACACCGTCATCTCCGAGGCGATGCTGGGCAACGTGTACAACCCGGCCCGCCTGAGGTCCGTGGTGGAGGCACGGCTGGGATCGCCGTTGTCCGTCCTCTCCTATGCCCCGTACCAGAAGGCGTCAGGTGGTCGCACCGTGGCCGAGCTGAATGCCGGTCTCGACCATGTCATCGAGGTGGTCGAATCGTGCGTCGCGCGCATCCGGTCGCGCACCGAAACAGAACCCACCTTCGACGACCTGCTGCGACGTGCCGCCGAGCTCCTCTCCGACCCGAACCAGGTTGCACTCGTCGCCGCGCTGCGCCAGCGGTTCCGTCTCGCGGTCATCGACGAGGCACAGGACACCGACAAGCTGCAGTGGTCGATCTTCCGCCACATCTTCGACCCGGGTTCCACCACGCACACCCTGGTCGCGGTCGGGGACCCGAAGCAGGCGATCTACCGTTTCAGGGGAGCCGACATCGAGGCCTACCTCTCGGTCCGCAGCGACGACAAGCGGCTCACGCTGCGCCGCAACTGGCGCAGCGACGGCGATCTCCTCGAGGCCCTCAACCACCTCTTCGCGGGGTGGACGTTCGGGCGGGGGATTGACTATGTGCCGGTCACCGCAAGGGACGGCGCCCCCGGCTCCTCCATCACCGGCAGCAAGCCGCTCACCATCGTCGACCTCGGTGATGTCGGCAGCAAGAACCGTGTCGTCAATCCCACCGCCCTGCGCGTGAGGGAGATTCTCGAGAAGATGAGCATCACCAAGGACGGCCGGACGGAGAAAGTGGGCCCGGGTGACATCTGCGTCCTCGTCACCAGCAAGTCCACCGGTGCGTCCGTCGAGGCCGCGCTGCGCGACCTCGGCGTCAGCGCGGTGAGTTCGGGCACCGAGAGCGTGATGAAGGGCGAGATGGCGGCGGCTCTCACCAGGTTGTTCCGCGCCATGGAGGAGCCGCACGACACGTCACGCATCCGGTTGGTCGCGGCCACGCCGTTCTTCGGGGTGGAACTCGCCGATGCGGGCGCAATCGACGAGGAGCGCATCGCCGGGATCCAGCGCACCGTGGGGGACTGGGCGCGGGTGCTCCGGTCCGGGGGAGTCGCTGCTGTCGCCGCCCGACTGCGCGGCGACGAGGCCGTTGCGGCCCGCATCGTGCGCGGCGACGCGGGCGAGAGGCGCGAGACGGACTTTGCCCACGTCGTCGAGTTGCTGCACAGGGCCACCAACGGTGCGGGCTGCTCGCCGTCAGATGTCCTCGAGGCCGTCGCAACCCTTGCCGCCCGCGAGGACCAGTCAGAAACGGTGAGCCGGCGTGTCGAGAGCGACCGGAAGGCCGTCCAGATCATGACCGTGCACGCAGCAAAGGGGCTCGAGTTCCCCGTTGTGGTGGTGGCCGATCTCTGGAAGACCAAGCGGAACTCGAACGGCGCCGACCAGTTCCACCGCGCCAAGCCCGGGACGGCAGGAGAAAACGAGCGGGTCATCGACGCGGGATACGTCGTCCACCGTGCCTTCAGCGAGGCGAAGGCGGGCCGGGCGGCGGAGGAAGCCGACGAGGTGATGCGTCTCTTCTATGTCGCTCTCACCAGGGCGAAGCACCATGTCTCGCTCGTCGTGGCCGGACAGCCGGAGGGCAGCACGCACGGCGGCCGGCGCGTCACCGAGGGTCTGAACGATCCTGCCCGGTTCGCGCCCGTGAGTCACGTTGTCGATGTCGTCCCCGCGGCTGCCATCGGCAGGTTCCCGCGGTACCGGCCGAAGACGAGCACCGAGGAGGAACCCGCGCTCGCACCGTTCGCCGGTTCGACGGACCGCACGTACCAGCGCATGTCGTTCTCGGGCATCGCGAAGAAGCGCCAGGGCCGCCAGGCGGACACCTTCGACCCCGACGACCGCAGCGGGGCGGGGCACAACGACGACGACGAGCAGATCATCTCGATCAGGTCCGGGTACTGCGACCAGTCCGTTCCCGCGGGGGTGAACGAGATGCCCCTCGCGCGGTTGGTCGGCGGCACCTATTTCGGCAAGATCATGCACGCGGTGTACGAACGGATCGACTTCACCGCCGCGGATCTCGAGGCCGAGGTGGCACGTGTGGTCGACTCCGTCGTGAACGGCGCCTTGCTGCGCGCCCACCGCGACGAACTGGTTCGCGGGGTGATGCTGTCGATTGTCACACCCATGGGGGGTCCGTTCGGGGACCTCCGGCTGTCGGCCATCCCGCTCACCGACAGGCTGAACGAGCTGGGTTTCGAGATGGGTCTCGCCTCCGCCGCGGACGGTGTGACGGTGAGCGACATCGGGCGTGTCCTGCTTGATGTGCTCGACGAATCGGGCAGGGCCGACGACATCCTCGCGCCGTACGCCCGGGAGCTCGCATCCGGCGCCTTCGACATCCCGCTCCTCGGGCTCATGAACGGCTCCATCGACACGCTCCTCCGCGTCAACCTCGAGGAAGGTCAGTCGCTGTGGGTCACCGACTGGAAGAGCAACAGGCTCGACGAGGACGGCATGGACACCCTGATCGACGGGTACACACGGCACCGGATGTGCGAGGAAATGGAGCACCACCATTACCCCCTCCAGGCGCTGATTTACGGGGTTGCGGTGCATCGTTACGTCCGCGCCAGGTCGGCTGGGTCCGGTGCGCCGGCGGTGGCCGGGCTTGCGTACTTCTTCATCCGCGGGATGACAGGGCAGGACACCCCGGTCGATGCCCACGGCAACCGCAACGGGGTGTTCGTGTGGGAGGCGCCCGCAGGCCTGTGGGACCGCCTGTCGGACGTGATGTCGGGGGTGCGCCGGTGAGTTCTCTCTACGCCTCCACCAGGTACCCCGATGACCTGCAGCCCTACGTGGATGCGGGTGCCGTCGAGTCCCGCGATCTCCGCGCCGTGTCGGCACTGTTCAGGCTCGCCGGTGCGTCACGCAACGTCGACACCCTCGCATGGGTTGCCTTTGCGCTCGTCCTCGGCACCTCGCGGTCCGGGCACACCTGCGTCGACTTCGCGCACATCGATCTCTGGGCCCCGGAGTCCGCCGGGGAGGGCTCACTGCGGTGGCCGGCCGCGGCTGACGACTGGGTTGCGGCAGTGACGGCATGCCCTGATCTCGTCTGCGTTCCGGCCGAGAGGGCGGCGTCACCGCGCCGGCCGTTCGTGCTGGACGGCACGAGGCTGTACGCGTCACGTTCGTATGCGGAGGAATTGCGCGTGGCGGAGTACCTCCGGGCGGCATCCGCGGAGGGTCGCGTGGACATCATCACCGGCGGCCCGGGTTCCGGCAAGACCACGGAAGTCGCCGACAGGATTGTCGCCCACATGTCGGGCGCCTTCGGCACGGACACCGTCGCGCTGGCTGCCCCCACGGGACTCGCGGCAAAGCGGATGGACCGCGCCCTCCGGTCCGCCGTGCGCCGTGCGGTGGAGAAGGGAATCGTGGAGCCGGGCATGGAGGGCGTCATCGACGGACTGCCGAAGCTCACCGTCCACAAACTGCTCAGGTTCAACCCCGTCGCCCGCGTTCAGTGGCGGTTCAACGCGCGGGACCGCATGCCCTACGACCTCGTCATCATCGACGAGGTGTCCATGATGCCCCTCTCGATGATGGCGCGCCTTGTCGATGCCATGAAGGACGGTGCACGTCTCATCCTCGTCGGCGACCCCCACCAGTTGGCAAGTGTCGATGCCGGCACGGTGCTCGCCGACATCGTCGAGGCCTCGGTGCGGGGCGCAGTCGCGGTGAAGCCGCTCGGCGGGAAGTTCCGCTTCCCGGAAGGCTCCCCGGTCGACGACATCGCGACGCACACGAAGGCAGGGGACTCGGCTGCGGCGCTCGCGGCAGTGCGTCTCCACGCCGCAGGGAGTTCCGCGGATGCGAGGTTCGAGTGGGTCGACCCGGTGTCCGACGATGCGGCCCTCCAGGACCTCGCCCGCACGGTCGCGGACCATGCCCGGAATCTGTGCGAACTGGCGGCATCAGCCACATCACCCGAGCAGTACCGGGAAGTACTGGAGTTCCGCGACAGTCTTCAGGTGGTGTGTGCGCACCGACGGGGCAATCTCGGCGTGTCAGGCTGGAACACTGCCGTGGAACGCCAGCTCGGCCAGCTTGCCAGGGGCCAGTGGTACGTGGGCCGGCCCGTCATGGTCACCCACAACGACTCATTCAGCGGTCTGTCCAACGGCGACATCGGGGTGGTGTGCAGGGACGCCGGCAATCAACCGGTGGTTGTGTTCGGGGACACCGTGGGGGTCAAGGTGCTGCCTGTCGCCCGCGTGCCCCGCGTGGAGACTGTCCACGCACTCACCATCCACAAGAGCCAGGGCAGCGAGTTCGGGCACACGATTGTGGTGCTACCGACGGGGCGCTCGCGCATCCTCACCCGCGAGCTGCTCTACACCGGGATGACGCGTGCCAAGCCGCACCTCACAATCGTCTCCACCGAGGAGTCACTCGTGTCGGCCATCGACACCAAGGTGCAGCGCGCCACCGGCCTTGCCGATCTCATCTGACCGGCACACACATGGTGTGTGCCGGGGACTTCCCGGCGTCGACCGGAAAGCTGACCAATGCTCATGGAACATCTTCCGCACGGTGGGTACGCTCACGTCGCCACGAAGGACGACCTCAAAGTCCTGTCGGCCGAACTCCGCAAGGAAATCTCTGACTCTGCCAGACGTCAGATCATCGCAGTGTTCGGGTTGATTGCGGCGCAAACCGCGCTCATCATGTCCGTCATCAGATAGTCACTTCGCCAGCCAGGCGGGGCGGTTCTTCTCGAACGAGGTGATCGCATCGGCGTGCGTGAGGGTGATGCCGATGTCGTCAAGCCCGTTCAGGAACCTGTGCTGGGTGGGGGCGTCCATGGGGAAGCTCTCCTTGAAACCGGCGGCGGGCACCTCCACGGTGAGACGCTCCATGTCGATGGTGATCTCGGTGTTCGCATCCGCCTCGATCAGGTCCCACAGTTTTTCCACCGCGGCCTGAGGCAGCACCACGGGGGCGAGTCCGTTCTTCGTGCAGTTGTTGCGGAAGATGTCCGAGAAGCTCGGCGCGACAACGGCGTCGAAGCCGTACTGCTGGATAGCCCACACGGCATGCTCGCGGGAGGAGCCCACGCCGAACGAGGGCCCGGCCACCAGGATGGTCGCCCCGGCGTAACGCTCGTCGTTCAGCACGAAACTGCGGTCGTCGCGCCATGTGCTGAAGAGACCCTTCTCGAAGCCGGTGCGCTCCACGCGCTTCAGCCAGTCGGCGGGGATGATCTGGTCGGTGTCCACGTCGCTGCGCTTCAGCGGGACGGCGCGGCCGGTGACGATGCGGAACGCTTTCATGACAGGTCTCCCGGGGTGGCGAGGTGGCCAGCGACCGCAGTCGCAGCGGCGACGGCGGGGGACACCAGATGGGTGCGTCCGCCGCGGCCCTGGCGCCCCTCGAAGTTGCGGTTGCTGGTGGACGCGGCACGCTCGCCTGGGGCGAGCTTGTCGGGGTTCATCGCCAGGCACATGCTGCATCCCGGCTCGCGGAAGTCGACGCCGGCCTCCACAAGGATCCGGTCGAGACCCTCGGCGATGGCCTGGTTGCGCACGGCGTGACTGCCCGGCACCACCATGGCGCGCTTCACCTTCACCTTGCGGCCCTTCACCACCGCGGCTGCGGCGCGGATGTCCTCGATGCGGCCGTTCGTGCACGAACCGATGAACACGGTGTCGATCTCGATGTCGCGCACCCTGGTGCCCGCGGTGAGGCCCATGTACTCGAGTGCGCGGGAGATGGTGTCGGCCGTGGTGGCGTCTGCCGCATCCGCGGGGGAGGGGATGACACCGTCAATCGGCAGCACCTGCGCCGGGTTGGTCCCCCAGGACACGAACGGCGTGAGCGTGGTCGCGTCGATGAACACTTCCTTGTCCCACTTCGCGCCGTCATCGGTGCGCAGCTGTCTCCACGCCTCCACGGCCTGGTCCCATGCGGCACCCTGCGGGGCGTGGGGACGGCCCTTCAGGTACTCGAAGGTGGTGTCGTCCGGCGCGATGAGACCTGCCTTGGCACCCGCCTCGATGCTCATGTTGCAGACGGTCATGCGGCCCTCCATGGAGAGGGAGCGGATTGCCGAGCCGCGGTACTCGATGACGTGGCCGATGCCGCCCGCCGTTCCGATCTCGCCGATGATCGCGAGGATGATGTCCTTCGCGGTCACGCCGGCGGGCAGTTCGCCGTCGACAGTGACGCTCATCCACTTCGGTCGCGACTGCGGCAGGGTCTGCGTGGCGAGCACGTGCTCCACCTCGCTCGTGCCGATGCCGAAGGCGAGCGCACCGAACGCGCCGTGGGTTGCGGTGTGGCTGTCGCCGCACACGATGGTCATGCCCGGCAGCGTGCGGCCCTGCTCCGGCCCGATCACGTGAACGATGCCCTGGCCGGCGTCACCCATGGGGAAGAGCGTGAAGCCGAACTCCTTCGCGTTGTCGCGCAGCACCTGCACCTGGCGCGCCGAGACGGGGTCGGCGATCGGGAGGTGGATGTTCTCAGTGGGGACGTTGTGGTCCTCTGTGGCGACCGTCAGGTCGGGGCGGCGGATGCCGCGGCCGCTCATGCGCAGCCCGTCGAAGGCCTGGGGACTGGTCACCTCGTGGACGAGATGAAGATCGATGTAGAGGAGGTCCGCCTCGCCGGGCGCGGAGTGGACCACATGCTGGTCCCACACCTTCTGGGGGAGTGTCATCGGGTTGGCCATCTGGGTGCTCACCTGCGTTTGCTGTCTCAATATTCGGGATATGATTCCCAAACAATGGACAGTGTATCGGGAGTGGGAGTCATCGACAAGGCGTTCGCGGTGCTGCAGGCACTGGCGCGCGGCCCGTTGCCGCTGGCCGGAGTGGTGGAGGCCACCGGGCTCCCGCGGGCCACGTCCCACCGCCTGTTGCTGGCCCTCGAGACCCACGGCGCGGTGCGACGAAACACAGCGGGGGAGTTCTGCATCGGTCTCGCTGTCGTCGGTCTCGCCACAGCCGCGACCGACCAGTTCCCCTGGCTCGACCGGGCCCGCGAGGCGGCGCGCAGGTTGCGCGACTCAACCGGCGAGAGCGTGCAGGTGTACGTGCCGGAAGGCAACGGCCGCAGGTGCATCGCGTCGTTCGAGTCCACCCACGGTCTGCGCTGGATCGTTCCCGTCGGTGCCCTGCTCCCGCTGTCGCGCGGGTCTGCGGGGCGTGTGCTGTCCGGCCAGAAGGTCACCGGCGGGGGATGGATCGAGTCGAGCGAGGAGCGCGAGAAGGGCGTCGCCTCCGTCAGCGCGCCCGTCACGGATCCCGAGGGCAACGTTGTCGCGGCGGTCAGCCTGAGCGGCCCGCTCGAGCGCATGGGACAGAGCCCCGGACGCCGGTACGGCGCCGCCGTGGCGCGTGTGGCCCGCACCCTGTCTGACTGAGGCGCGGGCGGCACACATTGCCGCCATGACCGAAGTTCACCAACATCCCTCGGAGGGCGGCGTCATGGCGCTCGCCGTCCACACCGAATCCGTGCTCCACGGAATGATCGATTCCTTCGAGCTCCCCGGCGCGCGCCTGTACGGCGTCAACTCCGGCGACGGCATCGAGTCCCGCCCCGCACCGTGCCTGCTCGCCCAGCATCCCGACGTGTACGAGCTTCTCGAGTCGCCCACCAGCGGTCTCGCCCGCATGTTCGACGCTGCAGCCGTGGTCACCACCGGGTGGGCCGCCCCGCTCGACGAGAACGGCGAGGTGCGCGGTGCACCGAGCGAGCACGCGCAGCGCCGCCGCGTGCGGCTGGTGGTGCTGGTGGCGAACAGCGGTGTGGCCAGCGTGCTGCGCTTCGCCGACGAACCGGATGACATCGTCACCGATCCCGGGTCGGCCACCGGATCGCTTGCCGAGGCCATCGAGCGTTTCTGGTTCGACCCTCCGGTCGACCACGCCGTCGTGTGACCTGTGGCGGTGCCCACGTGCATGCGTTCACAAAAGCGCAATCTGCCCGCACCGCTCCTACACTCGGTTTCGTGACAACCCCCGACGCACAGTGGGCCGATCGCGTCCGCGCGCTTGCCGCCGAGAAGGACGCTGTGATCCTCGCGCACAACTACCAGGTGCCCGAGATCCAGGATGTCGCCCACCACGTGGGGGACTCCCTCGCCCTCTCCCGCATCGCGGCGTCGGTTCCGCAGTCCACCATCGTGTTCTGCGGGGTCCACTTCATGGCCGAGACAGCCAAGATCCTCAGCCACGACAAGACCGTCATCATCCCCGACGAGCGCGCCGGGTGCTCGCTCGCCGACACCATCACCGCCGACCAGCTGCGCGCGTGGAAGGCCCAGCACCCCGGTGCCGTCGTGGTCAGCTACGTGAACACCACGGCGGCGGTGAAGGCCGAGACCGACATCTGCTGCACCAGCTCGAACGCTGTCGAGGTGGTGGCATCCATCCCGCGCGACAGGGACATCCTGTTCTGCCCCGACCAGTTCCTCGGTGCGCACGTGCAGCGCGTCACCAAGCGGGACAACATGCACATCTGGATGGGGGAGTGCCACGTCCACGCCGGCATCAACGGGGCCGACCTGAAGGCCATGGTCGCTGCCGAGCCCGACGCCGAGCTGTTCGTGCACCCCGAGTGCGGTTGCGCCACCAGCGCCATGTGGCTCGCGTCCGAGGGCGTGGTGCCGAAGGAGCGCACCCGCATCCTGTCCACCGGGGGGATGCTCGATGCCGCGCGCGAGACGAAGGTGCGCAAGGTGCTGGTTGCCACGGAGACGGGCATGCTCCACCAGCTGCGCAAGGTGAACGTCACCACCGACTTCCAGCCTGTCAACCGCGCCGCAGTCTGCAAGTACATGAAGATGATCACGCCCGAGAAGCTGGAGAACGCCCTGCGCACCGGCAACGACGTGGTCGACGTGCCGCTCGACATCGCGGAGAAGGCGCGCGCCTCGGTCGAGCGGATGATCGCGATCGGCACGCCCTCCCGTGTCGGCGAGTAGCGGCATCCCCGCGCGCCTCGCCGCGCCCGAACCCACGTGGTCGGTGGAGACCGACGTGGTGGTGCTCGGCAGCGGCGCCGCCGGTCTTTCCGCCGCACTTGCCGCTCGTCCCGTGCGCGACGTGCTGCTCATCACGAAGGACACGCTGGATGCGGGCAGCACCGGGTGGGCCCAGGGAGGCCTCGCCGCAGTGCTCGACCCGAACGACTCGATCGAGAACCACGTGGAGGACACCCTCGCGGCAGGTGCGGGCCTGTGCGACGAGACGGCGGTCCGCACGCTCGTCAACGAGGCGCCCACCGCCATCCGTTACCTGATGAGGCTCGGGGCCTCCTTCGACCCCGGCGCGCACGAGGGTGTCGCCCTCACGCGCGAGGGCGGCCACTCGCACCGGCGCATCGTGCATGCGGGCGGCGACCAGAGCGGTGCCGAGGTGCAGCGCACGCTCGACGAGTCCGTGCGGCTCGCCGGCGTGCGCATCATCGAGCGTGCGTTCGGTCTCGACCTCATCATCGGGACGGATGCACAGGGCCGACGCGCCGTCGCCGGCATCGTGGTCGCCTTGCTCGACGAGAACGGCGGCGTGGAGAGCGTCGGCACGGTCACCGCGCGCGCTGTTGTGGTTGCCACCGGCGGTTACGGCCAGGTGTACGCGTCCACGTCAAACCCGCCCGCCGTCACCGGGGACGGCATCGCCCTCGCCATCCGTGCGGGTGTGCCCGTGTCCGACCTCGAGTTCATCCAGTTCCACCCCACGGTGCTGTGGCGCGGCGCCGAGGCGCGCGGCCAGCAGGCTCTCATCAGCGAGGCGGTGCGCGGTGAGGGAGCCATCCTCCTCGACGCCGCGGGACGCCGCGTGATGGCGGGTGTGCACCCCCAGGAGGACCTCGCCCCGCGCGACGTGGTGGCGGCCGCGATCAGCCGCCGCATGGGCGAGGCGCCCGCGGGCATCGACGACCACGTGTATCTCGACGCGCGACGCATCGACCGTTTCGCCGAGCGCTTCCCGTCGATCACCGCATCGTGCCTGGACGCCGGCATCGACCCCCAGCACGAGCTCATCCCCGTCGCGCCGGCCGCGCACTACGTGTGCGGCGGTGTGCGTGCCGACATCGACGGCACCACGTCGCTGCCGGGCCTCTTCGTGGTGGGCGAGGCGGCCTGCACCGGCGTCCACGGCGCGAACAGGCTCGCCTCGAACAGCCTCACTGAGGGTGTTGTCGCCGGAACGCGCGTGGGCCGGGCGCTCAGTTGGTCGCTGCCCGCGCCGGTGCGCCCGGTTGCAGACGATGTCCCGGCCGGCCTCCTCGACTCGTACCATCGCTCCGCGCTGCGCACCGCAATGTCGAAGTACGTCGGTGTGCTGCGCACGCCCGAGGGTCTGAAGCAGGCACAGGCCATCCTCGACACGCTCGCTTCCAACGTGTCGCCCGCCGTCGTGCCCACCCGCAAGGCGTTCGAGGCCACCAACATGCTCACCATCGCCAGTGCAGTGGTTGCTGCGGCGCAGGCCCGCACCGAGAGCCGTGGCTGCCACCGCCGCATCGACGTGACCGAGCCCGACCCCGCGTGGCAGCGTCATCTCGTCGCCACGCTGAGCAACGGCCACATGGAGGTCCGGTGATGGAGCTGTCTCCCGTGTCGGGGGACACTTCGCAACGGCTCGCGGCGGCCGGACTGGATCCCGCACGCATCGCGGACATCATCGGGGCGACGGTTGCCGAGGATCTCGACGGCGGGGTCGACATCACGTCTGTGTCCACCGTGCCCGCGTCGCAGCGCAGCATCGTCACCTTCGGTGCGCGGGCGGATGGGTGTCTCTCAGGGCTCGACATCGCGTGTGCGGTGGTGGAGATGGTGTGCGGGGCGGGGAACGTGGTCATCGAGCGTCTTGCCGCTGACGGCGATCGGCTCACGAAGGGTGATGTCATCGCGCGTGTCACGGCGCCCACTCAGCGCATGCTCACCGCCGAGCGCACGGCCCTCAATCTGATGTGTCATCTCTCGGGCATCGCCACGGCCACGTCGCGGTGGGTGGACGCGGTGGCGGGGACGGGTGCGGTCATCAGGGACACCCGCAAGACCACGCCGATGCTGCGTGCGCTGGAGAAGTACGCGGTGAGGTGCGGGGGAGGCCAGAACCACCGCATGAGCCTGAGCGATGCGGCCCTGGTGAAGGACAACCACATCGCCGCCGCGGGCGGTGTGCGCGAGGCGTTCGGGCTGATCCGGGCCGCGGCGGCTGGACTGCCGATCGAGATCGAGGTGGACACGCTGGAGCAGTTGCGCACCGCCATGGATGCCGGTGCCGACGTGGTGCTGCTCGACAACATGCAACCTGCGGTGATGCGCGAGGCGGTGCAGGTCGTCGCCGCGCACAAGTCGTCAACGGGTCACGATGTGCTGCTGGAGGCGAGCGGCGGCCTCACACTGGACGACGCGAGGGCCGTTGCCGAGACAGGTGTGCATTTCATCAGTGTGGGCGGGCTCACCCACTCGTCGCCCATCCTGGACATCGGCCTCGACTTCGAGACCATCGCCTAGTCCCGCGGTTTCCTAAACCGCGGGTCTGCCGGCGAGCCAGGTGGCCTCCAGCTCGCCCATGGGCGTGGAGGGCGGAGCACTCGTCATCGGCCACAGTTCCTCGCTGATCCGGCGGAAGTTGCCGCCGCACCCAAGCTGGCCGAGCACGGCGTACAGACCCAGGTTGATGCGCTGGATGAAGACGAACGAGCGCGGCACGGTGGCGTACTGGGCGATGGAGGATGTGCGGTCGAACGTGTGGCGAACTATCGAGGTGGCGTACTCGGTGGTCCACTCGACCCTGCGTGACTCGCGCACCGGCTCGTAGAAGTGGGCGAAGTAGTCGCCGGCGTCCTCCGTGCTCACTGGGGCATCCTTCTGCAGCATCCCGGCGTCCTCCACGATCCGGCGGTACTCGGCCATGTCGCCGTCCAGCACCGCCGACTTCACCATTGACTGGAACATCAGCATCTCATCGGGAGTGAAGTGCTTGATGAGGCCGAAGTCGAGGAACGTCACCTTCCCGTCGCCGTGGAACAGGTAGTTGCCGGGGTGCGGGTCCCCGTTGAACGCACGGAACCGGTACAGGCTGCGGAAGACGAAGCGGAAGATCGCCTCGCCCGCCATGTCGCGCTGCTCCTGGCTCCACCCGCGCACCTCGTCGAACGTGTGGCCCACCACCAGTTCGCTCGTGAGCACGCGGCGGGTGCTGAGTTCGTCGATGACCTCCGGGACGTGCACGAAGGGGTGACCGCGGTAGAAGTCGGCAAAGAGGCGCTGGTTGTCGGCCTCGCGGGAGTAGTCCAGCTCCTCGCGCAGGCGGTCCTTGATCTCGGCGACCATCTCCTCGGGGTTCAGGCTCTTGAACCCGAACGCGAGGAGTGTGCCGAGCAGGTCCGCGGTGCGCAGGTCGGCATCGATGGCCTCGGCCACACCCGGGTACTGCACCTTCACCGCAACCGCGCGCTCCGAACCGTCGGTGCAGCGCATGATGGCGCGGTGGACCTGGCCGATGGATGCCGCCGCGATCGGTTCGTCGTCGAACTCGACGAAGAGGTCGTCGACCCCGCGGCCGAACTCCTCGCGGATGACGCCGTGCACGAGGTCGATGCTCATCGGCGGGGCCTGCGACTGCAGCTGGGCGAGGGCCATCCGCATCGGTTCGGGCAGGCCATCGTCCAGGTAACTTGCCATCTGGCCCAGCTTCATGAGGGCACCCTTCATGTTGCCCAGCTCGGCGGCCACCTGCTGGGCCGTCTTCAGTTCGCGCTCGCGCGACAGTGACTCGCGCCGTTCGGCCCCGGCGAACAGCTTGCGGGCGGACGTGCCCGCGTGCCCCAGGCCCACGCGCGCACCGAGGCGGGCGAGCCTGCTGTTGCGCCTCCACGCACTGCGGAAACGCACCGCGGTGGCCATGTCAGTCCGTCCCGCCGGCGGCAAGGTCGACCGCGCGGCGGTTCACGTCGAGGCACGCCTCGACGAGCGCGGGGACGAAGTCCTGCGCGTTCGCCCACACCGAATCGTGGTCGCCGTCGATCTGCCACGTGCGCGCACCGGGGATGATGAGGGCCATCTGCCTCTGGCGGCTGGTGCGCACGACCCTGTCGTTCATGTTGATGACAACAGACACCGGCACGTCGATGTTCCCCAGCCACTCGCGCGAGTCGAACCGACCGAGGGCGGCGCCGGCCTCCAGGATCTGCCGCCACTCGTGGCTTGCGATCTGGTGAGCCGCCCACGGTTCCCAGGTCATGGTCTTGCGCGACACGTAGAGACGGTCGCTGATCCAGTCGCGCACCGGTTTCGGTGTGACGCGTGCCGCGCCGCTGATGCCGGTGAGCAGGGTGAACGCCCTGCGCTCGCGCGCCGACGACGCGAAGTACGCCGACGTCGCCGCGAGCACGAGCCCGCGCACACGCTGCTCGTGGCGCCGCCACATGAGCTGTGCGACGGTGCCCCCCATGGAGTACCCGACGGGGAT
Organism: Actinomycetota bacterium; assembly: GCA_009920715.1. Taxonomy (GTDB): domain Bacteria; phylum Actinomycetota; class Acidimicrobiia; order Acidimicrobiales; family Ilumatobacteraceae; genus UBA2093. The sequence goes on from RFZO01000013.1 coordinate 23,017, forward strand.
GAACGTGGCGATGCCCAGTTGGTCGGCGAGGGCCGCCGCGTCGTCGGCACAGTCCGCGAGGCGGAACGGCTGCGGGGTGCGGATGCCCCGGCCGTGCCCGCGGTGGTCGATCGCCACCACGCGGAAGTGCTCGGCCAGTGCGGTGTAGCAGGTGAAGAAGTTGAGGTCGGCGGTGGCCGTCCACCCGTGCAGCAGCATCACGGTGGGTGCTCCCGGCGGGCCCGCGAGCTCCCGGATGTAGGTGGTCCCGCGGCCGGGCAGCTCGACGTGCCGCCCCGGGGGGAGGTCGGGCACCAGGAAGTCGGTCAGCGGGACACCTTCGTGACGGTCACGGACACCTTCGCACCGTTCTCCAGCGTGACGGTGACCTTGTCGCCCTCGTTGCGCCCGAGCAGTGCGGACCCGATGGGAGAAGACGGCGACATGATCTCGGTGCCCTCGGACTTCTCCTCGATGTGGCCGATCAGGTACGTCTCGGCCATGTCGGGGGAGTCGCCGTCGAAGAGGATGGTGACGCGGCTCAGCACCCCGACCGTGCCGTCGGCCGGTTCGGGGGCGATCTCGGCGTTCTCGAGGATGCCGATGACCATGTTCTTTCGGTCGTTCAGCATTCCGTACTCGTCCTTGGCGGCGTGGTAGTCGCCGTTCTCGGAGAGGTCGCCCATCTCGCGGGCACGGCCGATCTTGTCGGCCACCGCCGGCAGGACTGTGTGCTCCAGCTCGGCAATTTCGGCCTCGAGGCGGGCGTATGTCTCCTTCGACAGCAGGTGCTTTGCCATTCCGAAAAGGCTATCGGCGGCTCGTAGATTGGTCTCCCTATGGCACATCGCATTGCCCTCATCGGCGGGGACGGAATCGGCCCGGAAGTCACGGCAGAAGCCGTCAAGGTCGTCACCGCGGCCGGCGTGGCGCTCGACACGGTCGACTTCGACCTGGGCGGCGCGCGCTTCCTGCGCGACGGCGAGATCCTCTCCGACTCCACGCTCGCCGAGCTGCGCCGGTTCGACGCCATCCTCCTCGGCGCCGTCGGCACGCCCGACGTTCCCCCCGGCGTGATCGAGCGCGGTCTGCTGCTCAAGATGCGCTTCGAACTGGATCTCTACGTGAACCAGCGCCCGTTCAGCGGCACCGCCCCCGGTCACCAGACACCGCATGATTTCGTGGTCATCCGCGAGAACACCGAGGGCCCGTACGTGGGCGAGGGCGGCGTTCTGCGCCGCGGCACACCGAACGAGGTCGCCACGCAGGGCAGTGTGAACACCCGCATGGGTGTGGAGCGCTGCGTGCGCCACGCGTTCGAGCTGGCGCGCACGCGGAAGCGCAAGCACGTCACTCTCGTGCACAAGACAAACGTGCTCACCTTCGCCGGTGACCTGTGGCAGCGCACATTCGACATCGTCGCGGCGGACTTCCCCGACGTCGGCACCGCGTACA